>CAZXQY010000020.1:0-33611 GCA_964642505.1 uncultured Gammaproteobacteria bacterium
AAGGTAATTGAAGAAAGTTGAAAAAGAGGTTGAGGTCATTGAATTTTAGAAAAACAGAACGCTTCGCATGTGAAGTAATTGCTTTAGCGGTTTTCTTGAATCTGCTCTCGGGGGATAGCGCCGCTTTATTTATTGATTCGGATAGCGCGGTTGCAAAAAAACATCTTTGCTCGACTGTTAGCCAAGAAAATGTCCCGGATGATTCTGATCTAGCTACTATCCACTGCTTCCTTTGTTTAATCAACGAGAGGTCTGACGGCAAAGGGAAGGTTCCAGAAGAAACCCTGGCAATTACCTTTGAATGGAAATTTATTTCCTCAAGATTAAGTGACCCTCCCCTGCCCTTACCAACGGATTTTGCCTTCGAAAGTAGAGCTCCTCCGAGAATTATCTAGACTTATTTAAAAATTCGTAACTTGGTCTTTTGGGATAATTTGGACTTTTGGAGAAACGTAATGATCCGTTTTATAGTTTTTGTCTGGACTTTAATTTTATCTAGCAGTGTGTTAGCTGATAGTGGTCACAATCCGGCATCGAAAATGAAACCACTAGCCGATGGACATGCGCCCAATTTGGTAATGGGCGACCATGTTCATGGAAAGGGCGGGTGGATGCTATCCTATCGATACATGCGGATGGAAATGAAGGGAAATAAAATTAATTCAGATAGTATTGCTCCAGAAACTATTGCCACTACCGTGCCAAATCGATTTTTTGGACAACCTGGACAACCTCCTACCCTTCGCGTCGTACCAACAGGAATGTCTATGGATATGCATATGGTCGGGATCATGTACGCCCCTTCGAACAAACTCACATTGATGGCAATGAGCAGCTACCAAGAAAAAGAAATGGATCACATAACCTTTGCTGGTGGTGCCGGCACAAACCAGCGCGGCAATTTTAAAACCAGAACAAATGGGATAGGCGATCTTAAGCTAACAAGCCTCGTCAGCCTTTCTAAAAACCGATCCTCTCGAGCCCTTTTAGGCTTAGGATTCAGTTTCCCAACTGGATCAACGTCGGAAAGAGATTCCATTCTAACGCCAACCGGTGCTAGGCCAACGGTCAGATTGCCCTATTCAATGCAAAACGGTAGTGGCACAGTTGATTTTCTCCCCAGTCTGACTTATTCAGTTCGTTCATCGAGACTTGGATGGGGAGGACAGTGGAGTGGAACCTTACGAACTCAGAAAGACAACGGATATAATCTCGGCGATCGGCATGAGGTGACAACATGGTTGTCTTACCGCTGGATCGATGAACTTAGCAGTTCGATTCGTGTAAAATATCAGCATTCTCAGAAAATCGAAGGCCTTGATCAGAATATTATTCTTCCAGTACAAACCGCCGATCCAAATCTTTATGGGGGAGATAAAGTCAGCTTGCTACTGGGACTAAATTGGATACCTGGTCCGTCCTTTAGGGGTTTAAGGTTTTCGATCGAAGGTGGGATCCCTATCCATCAGAACCTAAACGGACCACAAATGGAAGATGACTACACGATCAGTGCTGGAATTCAGTTTGCATTTTAGTTTCTCTTGAACTGGATATAGACCAACCGCTAGATAGTTTCTACGGCTAATGAATTAAATTTCGGCATCACTTCATGAGCAAGAGCAAGTTTTGATTCTCTCCAACCATTAAAGTTATCTAAATGGTCATAGGAGGTAGCTAACAAGCAACCAAATCCGCCGGATTTTTCGATCATGTCGCTTATTTTACCTTCTACCGTCGATGGGCTGCCCACCAACCAGCAATAATCTGCTAGGTAATCGACGGTCACATCAGAATCAGGGACATCGAGATCATGCTTGCAAGCACTTAAAAAATTATAATGTTTAAACAAGGGTAAAAAGTACGAACGATAATTATCTCCCATCAAACTGTTAACGGCCATTTCTTTGGCCTGCGCATCCGTATCTCCAATGAAAATATCTCTACCCACTCTCCATTTTGAGCGATCAGCTACCCTACCAACCTGTTCGGCTCCATTTTTTACCGAATTCCAATGACTTGCTAAATATGCATTACTTAAACATAAGCTGAGGGGAATCATGTCGTGTGCCCCAGCTAATTTGAGCGTAGGCGAGTCAGGAGACAGGCCAGCTATACCTAGTTGAGGGTAAGGTTTGGTAAAAGGTTTTAAATGAAACGAAAAATTTCCGCCTACTTGTGACTCAGGCCTCCTCACGGTCCAAAACTTGCCTTCGTATTCGAACGGACCGTCACTTTCCCAAAAACGACGCATTATGGAAAACGACTCCTCCGTCATTTCCCTGTTTTCTCCTGATAGGCCGTCTACATTGAACATAGCCCAATCCGTTGAGACCCCACTGGCCCCAATGCCGAAATAACAACGACCAGAAGATATGTGATCCAACCAGCATATCCGATGAGCTAATTCAACCGGGTGATGGTAGGGTAACAGAAAGGCGCCGGGAGCCAACTTGATATTTTTCGTCCTAATTAGGGCCTGCGCTATCAAAAGGTCAGGCGCAGGACACGGTTCGCGAGGCACCGTGTAATGTTCTCCGATCCAAGCTTCATGAAATCCCGTCGTATCTAAGAAAGATAGATAATCCAAGTTGTGGTAGTGCCCTTCCGCATAATCTCTGTCCGGCGGATGGTTGGGCATCAAAAAAGCTCCCAATTTCATCTTTCCCCTCCTATTTTCCCTATAATCTAGCCTCAAGAACCATATTGGTCGGCGTTTCAGTGGCCCGCTTAACCGTTCGGAATCCGGCCTCCTTCAGCACACCCGTCAGACGCTTTTCTCCAGCCTGAGCACCTAAGCATAAACCGACTTCTTGCGATCGGGAAGTCGGCAAACAAACCATAGTAGAAAACCCATAAAATATACCTGCCAAGAGATTAAGATTCTCCGCTAATGAATCTCCAGCAATTGGTTCCACGACCATAAATGTACCGTCAGGCTTCAACATTTTAGCAGCTTGTCGTGCCGCCCCCACCGGATCTCCCATATCGTGAAGGGCATCGAAAATACAAACAAGATCGAAATCATGAGATTGTATGTCCTTAGCAGCACTTACCTCGAATTCAACATTTCCGACACCTTCCTTGGACGCCTTTTCTTTGGCAGCATCGATCGAAGGAGCATGGAAATCGAAGCCTATTACCGTACTTTCCGGAAAGGCTTTCGCCATAAGCAGGCTAGAGGAACCGTGGCCGCATCCCATATCCGCAACTCTGCCTCCGTTAGCAAGCTTCTCTTTGATTCCGGTCAATGCAGGTATCCAGTCGGCCACTAAATTTGAATCATAGGCGGTCCTAAAAAATCTATCGGTTCCACAAAAACAGCAGGCGTGGTGGTCGCCCCAAGGCCTACCCTTTCCTGATCGGAAGGTATCCACCGCTTTGTCATGCGTAGCAAATTGTCCTACGACAGCCTGAAAGAAACCTTGCATACATGTGGGCTCAGACTCGTGAGAAAATAAGGCCGCCTGTTCGGGGCTCAAGAAGAACTCATCTTTCTCGGACGAATAATCCAAATACCCTAAAGCGGCATTGGCAGACAACCATTCGCGCAGATATCTAGCATCTAGCCCGGTTTTCTCGGCTAACGTCTCACTGCTACAGCTTCCCGTCGCCTCTAACGCTCTGTAGACTCCGACCTGGTCACCTATATAAGCTAGGAGCAGGCCAACGGCTCCCCCTATATTTCCCATCACCCTTCCTTGAAGAGCTTCAAACTTTGCTTGATCAAACGCGCTCATGTACTATCCTCCTGCTAGATTTTGTAGGTTGTTCTACTTTAACGCTACACTAAAATAATCAAATTTCAAATCTGCGATTCTTAATTTAAAGGATCTTGATTTAGAAAAACACTACCAGGAATCTTTGACTATCCGATACTTCAGCCGCCAATTCTGTCATTTTTCCTCACTTCGAGCACTCTTGTTTTACGCAATGCTCCTCTATTCGATTAGTGGGTTGTCCCAATTGACATTCAGCAACACTTCGATAAGTTTAAGCCCCCTGGCAAACATTCCAAGTGCCGGTTACATGACGATCACAAATGAAACCGACCGTACTATTCCTATCGTGGGTATATATAGCAGTTTTTTCAAAAGCGTAAAGTGGCACGAAACCGTTGTTTTCGATGGAGTAGCCCGAATGCGAGCGATTTCTGCGCCTGTCGTCCCTCCTCTTGGGTCAATACAACTAAAGCGAGGTGGCAGTCATCTGATGCTTTTTGAACTGAAAAAATCCTTAAATCCTGGGCAAGAGATCGACTTATCATTCAATTTAGGCTCCCAAGGGAACAAAAAGATAAAAGTACCGGTTGTGACATCGTGGAATCCGCAAGGACACGACAAACATCCCTGATCCAATTCTAATTAGAAAGGCCAACCAATTGGCGTTACTTTTGCTAAATCTTGAACGACCATGATACTTCCCGAAAAAAGTCGTGTGAATCGAATTCTATTCCTCGCGGTGCCCCTTATTGGGGGTATGCTTTCTCAAACTATTCTCAATTTAGTAGACACCGCTATGGTTTCTCGTTTATCAAATAGTGATGCCGCCTTGGCGGCGGTAGGCTTCGGCGGCTTCATCCTTTTCACGGCGCAGGCCATAATTCTGGGTCTGTCCACGGGTGTACAGGCCTGTGCTTCTCGACGCTTAGGACAAGACAGAAGCTCTGAAACGGCTTACTTTCTAAACGCTGCTTTGTTGATTATTCTTTTCGTCACTCCCTTGATATCCCTCATAGTCTTTACCACTTGTCCTGTCTTCTACCCATATATCAACGAAGACATTGATGTCATAACTGAAGGGGTCCCTTATTTACAGATAAGATCTATCGGAATTATATTTATGTCTTCCAATTTCGCATTCAGAGGATTTTGGAACGCCGTCGACCTTACCAGAGTGTACTTGAAAACCATGGTCTCAATGCACTTATTAAATGTCATTTTAAATTATCTGCTGATTTTCGGGAATTTTGGAGCCCCCGAGCTAGGAGTAGAAGGAGCAGCATTTGCCTCCCTGTTTTCTTTAGGCTTTGGCACCGCAATTTATTTTTATCAAGCGCGAAAATTAGCGGGTAATCTAGGATTCTTTAATAGGCTCCCGAGGTTCCCCGACATACTCAAATTAATACAACTGTCATTGCCAAATGGATTTCAACAACTGTTCTTTTCTACGGGTTTTCTAGCGACATTTTGGATAATTGGAAAAATAGGTACCCCAGAAGTAGCCGCCGCAAATGTGCTAATTAATATCATGTTAGTCGCCATGCTACCAAGCTTAGCTATGGGCCTATCTGCTGCAACATTGGTCGGTCAATCTCTGGGTAAAGACGACGTAGAAGATGCAGAATTATGGGGTTGGGACGTGGCGAAGATCACCTCTTTAGTTTTAGGAATATTTGGGTTACTGCTAGCTTGTTTTCCTGAATTTATAGTAGAGGCTATCTACACTCTAAATCCCCGCACAATGGATTTGACCATATGGCCATTGCGTATAGTGGGGTTATGCATGGGATTTGAAGCGCTCGGCACAGTTCTGCAGAGCGCTCTTTTAGGAGCTGGTGACACCAGGCGGGTTATGGCGATTAGCGTTGCAAATCAATGGATTATTTTCCTACCTGCGGCGTATTTCATTGGCCCTGTACTTGGCTATGGCCTTACCGGTGTGTGGCTCCTACAAAGCCTTTACCGAATTTTTCAAACAAGTCTATTTCTAATACTGTGGAAAAACAGAAAGTGGGCTAAAGTAACGATATAAATAATTACAATAAGCGCCCCGTTTAATCGAATTATTACAGACATTTGTACCTACGTTATCTGTAAATTAAGGAAATATACATGGGAATGTTGGTTGACGGAGCTTGGCAAGACCAAGATTTAAAAAACTTTGAGAGAAACGGTAAGGACGTTAGGTTTCAGAGTGGCTTTCATGACAAAGTGCAAAAGGACGGCTCGTCCTCCTTTATTCCGGAGGCAGGTCGGTACGCCCTGTACTTTAACGTCACTTGCCCTTGGTCTCATCGAACAACAATCGCCCGTCAACTAAAAGGGCTATCTCACGTGGTAGACGCCGTTTTATTAGAACCAGCGATGGGACAGCAATCTTGGTGGTTTGGATCAACTAGAGACTATCGCGACCCAGCTATGAACGCGACTCATTTACATGAACTATATACTGCTACTGAAGAAACGTTCACCGGAAGAGTCAGCATCCCAGTGCTATGGGACAAAATTCGAAGAAAAATAGTAAATAATGATTCAGCAATGATCGCACGTATGTTCAACTGCGAGTTCAATGAATTTGCGCTCAAGCCAGACTTAGATTTTTACCCTTCAGAACATAAGGCAGAATTAGACCGTCTTAATAACCTGGTGGCCGACAAACTGAACGACGGTATTTATCGCTGTTTACTGGCAAACAATCAAAATCTTTACGAACAGGCGTTCGATTCTATTTTTCTTACTTTAGATTCTTTAGAGAAAATCTTGGAAGGACAAAGATACCTTGTTTGCGATCATCCTACCGAGCCTGACTGGCGTTTTTTCGCTTTTCTAATCAGATTTGACGCAGTCTATTACAGTTTGTATAAATGCAACCTTAGACGAATCGTCGACTACCCCAATCTTTTTGCCTACACAAAGGACCTATATCAAATGCCCGGGGTCGCAGAAACAGTCGACCTCCCCGCCATTAAACGCGGCTACTACAAAACGGTCGATCGGGGAGCTATAGTACCTAAAGGCCCAACCCTCAATCTCTATAAGCCACATGGTAGAGAACGCTTGACTTAGTATCATGGTCCCATAAGGTCAAAAAAATAAAAAAATAGCTCAGTAGGTCTGTCTTCAAAATGGTTACAACGTCAAGCGGACTCAAACGACGCTGGCATCTGCTGGCAACGAGGAGAGGCTATCTCTAGATTCTGATAGAAGCTATCATGGTATATTGCTCTCAGCGGAGAATCCGGCATTTTGTTAATAAAAGTCAAAAGCGACTTCGGATACAGAGAGGAGGATCGGGTGGACGCCTCCTCGATATATTTTTTTGCCAAAGCCTCATTCACCTCCACCCCTCGGCCTAAATAATATTTCTCAGCGAGCAGCCAAAGTGACTCTCTGCTTAACGACTTAGGATTGGCGGAGTTTTCATGGAACATCCCTCTGCCAAAGTCTCCATTGTAAACCGATCTATTTTTATATAGGGATTCCCCCAAAACCCAGCCGTTTAACATTAAAGTAAAAAAAACAAACAACAAAGTGACAAAATTTTTACCGAGCATGAAAAACCTAGCATTTACAAGGTATATCTTAGACGTTATTTTTATTATATTCGTGGAAGTCGTCAACAATAACAGAGAGCAACCTTCCAAAACACCTACCAGGACAGACTTTTTTGAAATCTATATATAAAATATTTAGAAAAATCCTGATACCTTTATGCCTAATCGGAGCCGGAGTTCACTGGTACTATTATCATTATCGAGAACAAGAAGTCCCAATGTATAGCGTGAAATGTATACACAACGAATATTCTGAAGTAACCCGTTGGTATTTGCTCAAAAGAAAAAGAAAAGAAGAAATACCATCAGGTTTGTATGACGGGCCATGGGCGTCAGAAAAATTCAGCCTAACATCAAACGAAAAACAGTTGGTAAGAATCGGTAATTTAGATGTAGCAAACGCAGACTTTTTTAAATTCACCACCCGGTCCAAAAATAAAGAAGAAATCTATATTGATCGCCGTACTCTGGAACTCAAATTGGAAGAAAGCCCAATCCATTCGTATATCTGCGAAATAAGAAATCCGGGTGAATTCTGGAAATACGTAATAGAGAAATTAAAAATCGAAAAAGCGCAACTGAAAATTTAGGTGCCTTCTGGAATGCTCACGTGCCTGGAGACCCCACCTCCACCAGAAAACTGAAAGTTTCAGGAATTCCATTCGGAGCAATCTGCGCGAAAAGGCGATATTTACCAGGAACAGGAAAGGTATATCGTAAGGGTACAGCCGGGCCACCAAAGACCAGTTCGTTATTACTACACATCACTTCCACCAGCACTTCTTGCAATTCACGAGGAGAAACGAACTCGCGTTTTTCTCTTGTTCTAATCTCTTCGATTAGCATCTGCATCTTGGGCGTGAAGCTGTGAAGGTGTCCAAAATATTCCAGGTCATCACGCCAAACAGCACCATGTAATTCAGAACCAAGGAAAAGTTGCAAATTTTGAACTGGCAGCCCACCCTGCTTAACCTGCAATACCAGTTCCGTCTCTTTTCCCGAGACAATTTTTTCAGGCTTTATCAACTGCGCCGTGTGCTTATTGGAGATTCCTGTTTCTGTATTAGCATTAACATCAATCGAATCGTCAATCACAATTCTGAACGACTTATTCCATATTCGATTCCGATGAACGAATTCTGCCACCAACCTATAGGCACCGGATTTTTCGAATGTGTGTCCCACTAGAAATCTACCTTCAGAACCGACTTCTCGATTAAGTTGGCGTTTTACATGTATGTGAGCAAAATAATCCAGTTGCTCATCGGTGACGAAGATGTGAATCAAACGTTGATGAGCCAACTGTAAATCTTCGACAGCGTTTCCATTTCGACTGTCACTAAGCTGGAAAGCCAATTGTACTACTCGTCCGACAATCAAACTATCCTCTTTTACAAAAAGATTCATTTCATAGGGCCCTCCTCCTGTGCCAATTACTTTCCGTTCTGAAGGAGAACAAGCTATAAAAAAGATCAAGAAAAAAAGCCCGGCAGCTCTACATCCTAGCAACAACTTAAATCGCATTTTCCATTGGCCTTTTAGCATTGAATACTTTCAGATCTTTGTAAATCTCAAGAATCTAAACGTTGAAAAACACCACAATATAAATTTCGGTACGAAACGGTCTGACTCCGCGATAAAATAAGTCACAATATTTTGATTTCTCTTAATTAGGGAGACACAAACAATGGAACCATCCGCAGTAAACTTTTTAGGGCACCTATCTTTCTTCGTGACTACAATATCGTTTCTGATGAAAGATATTATCCTACTTCGCGCTTTGGCTATAGTTTCTAGTGCTTTTGGAATAATATATAACTATCATGTCACAACCGAACCATTATGGTTGGTCATTTTCTGGCTTTTACTATTCTTAATCATCAATTCCTACCAGATCGTAAGAACCGTATTAGATCAACGATCAATAAATCTAACTGAGAAGGAACGCCATGTACATGGAAACTCTTTTGGATCATTCTCTGCCCTAGAATTTAAGAGATTACTCGACATCGGAGAATGGAAAAATTCTCCGCCTGGAGATATTTTGGCTTCCGAAAACGAAGAATTTGGTGAGCTTAATTTCATTTACAGCGGAGAAGTCAGCATCAGTCGAAAAAACCAAGAACTAGTCCGGCTAAGAAGCGGCTCTATGATAGGAGAGATATCCTATCTAAAAGGTAAATCGGCGACGGCGACAGTAACAACCACCGAAGAAACAGTCTATATCTGCTGGAAACACAAGAAATTGAGAAGCCTTCTATCGAAGAATCCTATGATGAACGTATCAATGATGGCTGTATTAAACTCCGATCTTATCAAAAAATTGCAGGGTTAGACGAAAAACCAGTAGTTTCGAACTTCCTAACACGACCTGTCTTTGATTATTTGTCCTAGCTGGCAAGATGGAAATCTCCAATCTACTAAGGTGCTGTTTGCTTTCGCGACTTTAATTTATAATCAGAGATAGAAGCTAATGAATCAACCAAAGATATAGAAATTATGGGTACAGAGATTCAAGAGAGAGCGACTTTTAAGTTGTGTGAGTATGACCTGAAGGTGCAAGACTATCAGCAAATTTTGGTTTGGGCTAGGCAATTAAACGAAGATCCAGAAAGCATTATTGAAAAATTGGAAGACGCAGAATACCAAGCGTATGAAGGAGACACACTAAAATTAGAAATCAAGGGCTCTGCAATCGTAACTCTTGTATGGGATTTTAATGAATTACCGTTAACTGATTTCGAGTGGATAGACGACCTATCAATAGCGAACGTAGCGTTCCGTAATGGAAAAGGTGGTGAGAACTTAAACCTTAATTTACCCGCCCTGCGCCGCTTATATTGCTCGGAAAATAATCTAAAACAGATTGAAATTAAAAAAACCCCCGAACTTCGCCTAATAGATTGCGGGGAGAATTCTCTAGCCTCTTTACCTTTAAAGAATACCCGAAAACTCGAGATACTTCGATGTAATAGCAATAAGCTGAAAACGCTACCTGTCGAAGGCCTCGAAAATTTGACCGAATTGAACTACAGCGGCAACCCCAAGATAATTCAACCCGTACTTTCTCAAATCCCAAACCTCAAGCACCTCGCCTGTAGCTCTTTAACGTTAAGAGAACTTGATCTTTCAGGATTAAAGAATCTGAATTATCTAGACTGTCACGATAATATGTTGGAAAACGTCGATTTATCAGATACTCCAAATCTTACGTGGTTGGACTGTAAAACCAATGAAGTGACCTCTCTGAATTTAGAACAAACGCCAAAACTGGCTGGCCTCGATTGCAAAGGCAATATTTTAAATCAGCTTAATTTGGAACATACAGCGAGTCTTACCTGGTTAGACTGCAGCGAAAATCGACTAGATAGTCTAGACTTGGAAAAACTCGGAGAGCTTACATGGGTTCAGTGTAGAGCAAACTTTTTAACCACTATCCTTGTCCCACAGAACTCCAAACTCAGAGAGTTGCTATGCTCAGAAAATCAGCTAACAGAACTAAACCTTGAAAATGCGCAAATGCTTAATGAATTGGTCTGCAACAGTAATCGACTTACCAGCTTGGATTTGAGCAGAAATATTGCGTTGGGACACTTAAATTGCCAAGATAACAAACTGGCGAAAATCGTTTTAAACGAGACCCCAGAATTAATTTTTCTAAATTGCAGTAAAAATCGATTAAAACAAATAGACCTGTGGGAAGCGCCGAAATTAAAACATCTGGACATCACTGTTAATCCTATTGATGACATTGATATTCGAGGTGTCGAAAAACTCACACGCCTTTTGGTCGATCCTTGCGTCCGACTAAAACATCGTCACGATCAAAAAATTTCCTAGAATCTAGTAAAATCAGACAAGATCCTTTCCAATATAAAGAAAATTTCTATCCTCCTAAAAACATGTAGTAAAATAGCGATGGGAAACGCTATCATTTAGTCTTGATAATGTTTGAAAGTAATACATGAGTGTAGGTGAAGACTTGAAGACCGAGCCCGAAATGATCATCGACAAAGGCTTCACTTTGTTTGAGTTACTGATAGTTGTCGCAATTGGGGGCATACTGTTGACAATCGGTATCCCAAATTTCAATCAATTTTTGAGTGGACAAAACACTAGTGCTCAAATAAACGAACTTATTGTAACCATCCGAGAAGCTCGCTCTACGGCAGTGAACCAGAATCAAACCGCCCTGATAATTCCTAACGGTGGTAACTATAGTAACGGTTGGCAAATGGGGCTCGACACTGATAATGACGGCGCTATTGAAAACGTTAGACGGGTTTCTACCGACGCCAACCAACTAATTTTTGCAAACAATCCGGGTACATTAGCTTTCACGAACCGAGGAAGAACAACTCCAGCCTCTCCCACTTTATTCTCCATAACTCCTGTGAATTGCGATGACGCCCAAAATCCTAGAAGAGATATCAATATAGCCCTTTCGGGCCATATCGATATTACAAATTGCAATTGTGCAGTTGGACCACCATGCCCTTAAAATATCGAGCTTCAACCGATCAAGAAGGCTTCACACTCGTCGAGTTTCTAGTAGCGCTACTAGTCTTTGCTGTGGGTATACTAGGGTTAACTTCTCTTCAAGTCCTGGTACTAAGAAGCGATATAAGTGCCCACCAATACGCGCAAGCGGTTCAGATTTCTTATTCAATGATGGACCGCATGCGCAGCAACCGTAATTCTGCGATGGCTGGCAATTACAATTTAGCTAATGCAGCTGCTGTGCCCACCGGCGACGGCATTGCGCCACTAGCTGACGACGATCTTGCTGACTGGGTTACAAATGAATTAAACCTACTACCAAATGGAAATGTGGTTATCAACTGCACTACGGCCGGCAGTTGTACGATCACAGTATCCTGGAGCGACAAAGGTGACCCGAATGTACCGGTTCAAACTCATATACTAAACTCTAACATTTAAAATGAAAGCTGAACGAAACAATTATAAGGGGTTTACCATAATAGAGTTGATGGTAGTCGTAGCGCTTAGTTCCTTTTTACTTCTCGGCGTGATTCAAATTTTTAGCGCAAATTCTCAAAACTACCGTTTTAGTACCGCGTTCGCCCGAATGCAGGATAACGGACGTATTGCCCTCGAAGAAATTGCCCGAGATATTCGGATGGCGGGCTATATAGGTTGCGCAAGTCGTCAGCAAATTGCCATCAATTCTGTAGCAAATAATTTCCCCCCGAACGTAACATCACAACAACACATCACCGGTTTCGATAGCGGCACAGGATTTAATCCCGCCGGCCAAATAATTAATGACACACGAGGCACGGCACTAAATGTCTGTGACGCGGTCAGAGGAAACACAGCGTCTTGCCGCGTGAGCGACATCTTACAAATCATCAGAAGTGCTGAGACAATCGGCGTCACCACTAACGACATGGCTAATAGCGGTTCTGTTGTCACCGTAAGCGCCAACGATATGGCGGCTTATTTCCCGGCAGCTGGAGTAGGAGGAACGCCCCCCCTACAAGAAGATCTAATGTTAATTACCGACTGCCAACGAGCCGACCTATTTAGGGCAAGTGCGGTTACGCCTACTAATATCACTCCCAATACAAATCTTCAAACCGATTACCCTGCCGACTCCTTCTTAATGCCGTTAGTTGGTGCTACTTATTTTATAGCGACGGATGGTCGAGATAGAGATAATGATGGCGTAGCCGACCCTGTTGCAACCCTGTATCGCATGGGAATCAGTGATGCTGGAATCCTGCCGCAGGCGGTACCGATAGCGAGAGGAGTAGAAGCGTTGGAGTTTTCTTACGGAGAGGACACGCAAGGAGATCAGTACGCTGATGTTTATCGAAACACAGCCGCCGCGGTCACGGATTTTACAAGAGTGGTAAGTATAAGAGTTGCTATTCTTCTCAAAAGTGAAAACGATTTCATTACAGATACACCGGCTGTCGTTACGTTCTTAGGTAATAATATCGGAGGGGGAGATCGGCGCCTCAGGCTACAGTTTTTTACCACAGTAGGATTACGAAACCGTGTACCTTAGACCCGAACTACGCCGTAAGGGTAAAGAGGAAGGGATGGTTTTAATCATCGCTTTGATAGTTCTACTCATGTTGATGATTCTAGGTACTGCAGCTATGAAAACCACTGTTATGGAAGAAAGACTGTCGGGTTTTACTAGAAACAAGCAATTATCGTTCGACAGTAGCGAAACGGCTTTACGGATTGGAGAAGGTGCAGCTGACGCCCTCCCTCTAACCGCCCCCCTTGCGGGAGCAGCTGGCCTTTTTGCCCCTAATCCGGCTAATCCCGTATGGCTTGACGCAACCGTTATTCCCTCCTGGATAACCTTACCCGGGGGTGCTGTTGCAGGAGTTGGACAGCAACCTCGATATGTTCTAGAAGCAACAGGTTCCGTCCCAAGAGATAACAATTGTGCACTTGACGCTGAAGCTAGTGCCAATCAGGACTGCTGGCGCTATACTTATCGAGTTACTAGTCAAGGGACAGGTCTAAACAACAACACGACCTCGGTGGTTCAATCTACGATTCTATCGAGAAAATAGTCGCAAATTAAAAGAAGCTAAGGAACACACGAGATGGGCAAGATAAAACACTTCTTAGTAAGCCTCCCAGGCAGACTTGCCGCCACTTTTCTAGTTTCAATATGCCTACTTTCGCCTTGCTATGCGGTGTTTACGATTCCGCCGAAACCTATATTTCTGGCCAACGATACACAGGCAAATATTTTTTTCGCTCTTGACGATTCAGGCTCCATGGACGCAGAACTTCTAATTAATAAGGGCGCTAGAGCAGCGCTAGAAGATCTGACCACCTCAATCTTTGGGTCGTTCTTTACCAGTGTTCTAAACCAAGCCGACATCATAGATATGGATTTTACCCCCGACGACCTCAATGAGGACTGGCATCAATGTGCGGCATTCAACCTGATGGCCTACGACCCAAGTCAAACCTATACCCCGTGGTCCGGAAATGATAACACTGGAACACCCTATGCGGATCAAAGTATTACGAGCGCTCGAATAAATCCTTTTGACCCTTCTGCGGGTACAACCAACCTACTAAACGTGGAGGGAACTGGGCGACCCGCATGGTACGGAGTCGAAATAGATAACTCGCAGTGTAGGACTGATCTAGGGTGGCCAGATATGACTGGAATTAGTGGCGCAGAAGGTGTAAACGACGGAACATTTCAAATTTGCGAGTGCTTTAGCTCAAATTTCGTTACCGGTATTAATTTTTTTTCCTATGGTGACCGCTTCGATTTCCTAGCTTCTGCTGGAGATCCTCGCTTCTTTCGAGTAGATACTCTGAGCGCCGCGGAACAGACAAATTATGCGAATTGGTTTTCTTATTTCCGAAAAAGAGATTACGTACTCAAAAAAGCTGTCAGTCAGCTTATCACCAGCTCTTCCGCGAGGATGGGCCTAGCAACCCTCCAAAACAATGGAGGAGTCGGTACGGCAATTCGTGATATGACCGATGCTAGCAATAAGAGCACCCTGCTGAATAATCTTTTTAGCATTAATCCCGATTTTGGAACTCCGCTCAGGACCCTTTTGCGAGATGTAGGCCGGTATTTTGATGACACCGATGGATCAAATACTTTGCATTCTGCACTAGGCTTCACTGAAGCGTCGCCCATTTTACCCGCAAGTGAGGGCGGAGAATGCCAGCAAAATTTTACCGTCCTTTTTTCAGATGGCTTTTGGAATGGGTTTAACCCCAGCGACGTTTTTAATGAAGATGGAGACTCCAATACAGCCTTTGACGGAGGGCCTCACGCGGACAGCGTACACCCTTCCTTGGGCGACGTTGCAATGAAATATTACGAAACCGATCTCTCGAACGTTGCCGATAATGTGCCAGTGATAACAGGTATCGATGAAAATACAGCGCAGCATTTAGTCACCTATACGGTATCTTATGGCCTCGACGGCACGTTAACTTCCGTTCCTGCCGACCATGATCCGACTACTCCATCCCCGCCTTGGCCAACGCCTGTGGCTGGGACGTTAACTACGGTAGATGACATGAGGCATGCCGCTTTCAATGCCCGCGGACTTTATCTTCCTGGTCAAAATCCGCAACAGCTGATCGATACGCTATCTGCTGCCCTAGCTGATATTGGAAGTCGCACAGGTGCTGCTTCCGCCGCAGCGTCAACCTCTCAGTCTGTCAAGACGGAAGCGTTAATCTTTCAAGGAACGTTCAACAGCGAAGACTGGTCTGGCACACTGTCCGCATTTCCTTTAAGTACAACCGGCACCATTGGATCAGCTCAATGGGAAGCATCCTCTTTAATCCCTGCTGAAAGTAGTAGAACAATTTTTAGCTTTAACAAAACGACCCCCGTTGGAATAGAATTTAAGTTTAATCAACTATCGGCCGCCCAACAGACTGCAATTGGAACAGACGCCGAAGATATAGTTAACTATGTCCGGGGAGACAGAACGCAAGAAACTGGCAATGGGGGTGCCTTTAGAAACAGAAATTCACTATTAGGTGACATTATTCACTCCACTCCAGTCGCCGTAACCAGCTCACAAGCCAGCCCTCCCTTCGAGAACCTACCGGGTACTGAAGGCTCCTCCTATGCCGCCCATTTGACATCAAAAAGCTCAATAACAGATGCTGTCTTCGTTGGAAGCAACGATGGGATGCTCCACGCCTTCAACGCTGATACCGGCGAAGAAATAATGGCTTATGTTCCCGAAGGAGTTTTCAGCAAACTAAATCTCCTAACCGATCCCGCTTACGATCATGCTTTTTACGTCGATGGTGTTCTAAGCGCCGCTGATGTTTTTTTTGGGGGTGCCTGGCGGACAATTCTAGTCGGTACCCTTGGTAGAGGAGGCAATACAGTTTTCGCCTTGGATGTTACTAGCATAAGCACCTTCACAGAAGCGAACGTACTGTGGGAATTTGAACACGAGGAACTAGGAAACGTACTTGGAAAACCTCAAATCGTAAGACTGAATAATGGAAAATGGGCCGTCGTGTTAGGCAACGGCTATAATACAACCTCCGAGAAACCTGAGCTATTTGTAATCGACGTTGAAACGGGGACTCTCACCAGACGAATTACTGCGGGTGACGAAACTGACGCTGGAAATAATGGTCTGTCTACCGCACTGGTTGTCGACACAGATTCAGACTTTATTTCTGACGTCGTTTATGCGGGGGATTTAAATGGCAAACTTTGGAAATTCGATTTCTCTAGCAGTAACAGTAGTACTTGGTCAGTGGCCTTAGGCAATACACCCCTGTATCAAGCAGTCGCTTCAAACGGATCTGTTCAACCGATAACGTCAAAACCCGCTATAGCAGCGCATCCAAATGGAGGGTTTCAGATATTGTTCGGAACAGGACGATTTTTTGCACAAGGTGATGAAGTTGTTTCGGACTCTGGAACCTCGGTTGAAACCTTTTACGGTATAAGAGACAACGGATTAGCTGTAACGTCGGTCGGAGCTAGGAATAACCCTCCCGGCTCTCAACCAAGTGGGACTTTACAACCGCAATCGATTGTGAGCGAAACCAGTGTGATCAGTGGTTCCACTACTAGCAAAGTCAGATTGATTAGTGACAACACCGTAGACTATACCGGTACCGGAGGAGGCACCGCGCAACAAGGATGGTACATCGACTTGGTTTCACCAGTCGACGGTGTCCAAGGCGAGCGAATAATCGCAGACCCACAACTTAGAGACGCACAGGATACTCCGGTGATATTGTTCAATACTTTTGTCCCGGGCGGTTCTTGTCAAAGTGTCGGAGGATTTTCGGCGCTCATGGTACTGGATGCCTTAAACGGGTCTAGGACTAGCTTTGCCGTTTTTGACCTCAACAAAGACGGAATAATAGACAATTCTGATACGCAAGATAGCACTGGTTTCGCTTTTAACGGCAGAGTCCAAGATCAATCTGTTTCGGCTGTCACTGTTGTATCTAACGGAGACGCGACTCAAAATTTTGTGATTCAATCAAGCACGGAGTCTGTAAGTCCGACGATCAGCACGGTGGCCGGTTCGATCTCAAACCTGGGTCGCCAATCCTGGCGACAACTTCAGTGATCCAAATCCATGGAGATTGAATAATGATGGTACTTCGTCAAATTTTTACCGCCACTCTGATAATCTTTGCACTCGGAGAAAAATCCCTCGCCCAATACTATGGAGGCAATGACCAGGATACTAACAAAGAGGGTGCAAACCCATTGAATTCCGACAAACCCTCCCCCGTGGAAACAAACGGTCAACCGACTCTTTTACTGGAATCCGAACCATCCACGAGAGTAGGTGTGATAGAGATGATTATACCTCAACAAAATCGATTGGTAATAGGTGATCAGTCCATCAATCTGAGCAAGGATGTGGAAGTGAATACCGAAAAGAGAAGACGTTTATATGGTGTAAATAATCTTAAAAGAGGCATGACTGTAAGAATAAATACTGAAATCTTTAAAGGGCAAGTCGTCGCTACCGAAATAACGGAGCTTAAAAAACCCAACAAATACAAAAATCAACGAAATAGGAAAAATAATAAAACCAACCAAAAACGCGATCGTAGAAACAATAACACCGGATATGGCACCTATTAAATTGTATACGCGCGAGAGATCGATGAATTATTTTAAGAAGTCCAAGTCGACTGGCTTCAGTTTGCTTGAGCTCATGGTAACTGTAGCTATTCTGGCAATCATCATCTCGATAGCTGTCCCTAATTACCGGGCCTACGGCCTGAGAACCAATCGAAGCGAGGGCATTTCAAATCTTTTACAAATGACTCAATGGATGGAAAGACAATTTACAACCTTCGGTAGCTACAATGCGGGGGCTATGCCAGCACTACCTGTTACTCAATCCCCCCCGAATGGAGCCGCTAATTACAACATAGCGATAACTGCTAATGCCGCGACAACCTACACACTAACTGCAACCCCTGCTGGAAACCAGGTCAACGATACTTGCGGGGTCCTCACAATCAGTGAATCTTCTTTACAATGTGCTACAATCCTAGGAGTTGGAACCTTGTGTAGTAACGATGGAAATGCGGCCAACCGAACGCAAGTATCTAACTGTTTCGGTGGAAGGTAATTTCAAAATTCTTTTACTTGCCTTATCTCACGCCTAATATCCAACCTTCCAATTGAACTTGCTGACGTTCTGGCAGCGTAAGAGGAGGATTGAAATACTCTCGTAGCGATCCTCTGCGATCCATTTCTCGCAACCAACTGGAAACAGAATAAGCATCGTGCTGATCGGTCGTTCTCCGACCTTTACTAAATCGGCGCCTGAATAATGTCGGGAAAATTTCCGTTACAACAGATTTTCCTTCCGGAATATCAAAACCGTCAAAAGGCCAAAAGTGGGTATTCGCTCTGATTTCTGGATCGTCTCTCAGAATCTTAATCCAAGGTAAACCAGCGTGCGTAGACTTTGATACCGACCCCTGAACATCAAAATGAAAAACACTTTTAGTACCAGGAGTCCACCGTTCGCACAAACGGTAATCAGTATTTTTTTCTTCAAATGAAATCTGTTTGCGTGCAAAATCTACATACATATGATCTCTCTCGGTTTGCCATCGATCCGAAAAATAAGTGAGAAATTCGTCCCAATTCTTTAAATTACGACGGTCGAAATAAATTTTAGGAAACGATAATCCATGGTCAATCCCAATAATTATATTCGGCTTAGAAATTAAAGACTCTCGGAAATATCTGGCAATCTCTTTCCGACACCAGTTCTTGGCACCCTTGTCGTAGGGAAGTTTTCTCATTGGGGAGGTTTCTGAGTTTGATTCATAAACCTGCAACTGGCTAAGGCGAGAAACCGGCGCTTTTGCCCCGGAATAATCAATACCGATATAACTACTGAAAATAGATGTCAATTTCTTTCAACGCCCAAATTTTCTTTGGCCATTCTCCGTAGACTACTTACATGTCTATCTTTAATACCGAGTTGATCCAGGGTGCTACCTAATGTCATTAAATAGTCTAAGTTTTTACCACTCTCTCCGGCTGCGTTTAGAAAAAAATAAATCAATTCTTCGTCCTTCTCATCTAAGACCACCCATCCTTCTTCCGATTTACTCCTATAAGTAATCGCCTCCATCAATCCGAGCCCTTCCACGTCGACCGAAATCAACATACTTTCATAGCCATTTTTTTCACGTTCATCTAAATATTCGATAGTCTCTTCCCATTTCGAATCACAGATTCCATATACCAGGCCCTCACAAACTCCAGTTTCCATAGGAACAATTGCTGCGACCCGACCAGGTAGGTCAGGCGTCCCACGATGGTCTGTCGAGGAGTGCCAAAGACGTCTCTCCCAACCCAGGACAGAGGCCTTTTTTTTCTTTTTAAATTCAAATCCTGGTCTCCACAGTAAAGAGCCGTAGGCAAAAATCCATTTCATTCGCCCATTTTAATAGATTTTGAATTGTAAGAAAGATCCTTTCAGATTGGCATGATAGGATTTGTCTGTGGAATATTTAAACCGTTCGAAAATCTCACTTCAGATGATTTTTTTAGGGAACCACTAGTGAAAATTATTGGACATCGAGGATGCAATCAATTGGGAGGAGAAAACACCCTGAAGGGCATTAAGAAAGCTTTAGATATGGGCACGGATGGCGTAGAAATCGATCTTCGGATGGTGGCGAATAAGATCATAGTTTTACACGACGAAACTGTCGACCGTACTACTAATGGTCAGGGGCACTATAAAACCTTCAACTTGAAAGAACTTCAAGACCTAAAGTGTAGAAACGGCTGTAAAATTCCTTTGTTGGAAGAAATAATTACAATCCCTAAAACCGTCGACGAATTAATCCTCGAAATCAAAGAACCAGGAATCGAACAAACTGTCCTAAGAACAATAAAAGCAAAATGCACCTACACAGAAGGCGGTTACTTCAAAAATATCGTTGTCTCATCCTTCGATCCGGAAACGACCGAAAATTTATCACTCAACCTAAATGATTGGAACCTGGCAATTTTATATAAAGACTCTTTCTTTTCCGCTATGCAAAGAGCCATAACGCTTGGAGCCCGATATATTCATGCACCACTAAAGGATATTTCACTAACGCATGTTCGGTCGGCTCACGTAAATAACATAGAAATCTATGCATATACCGTCAACGAAAAAAAAGACTACGATTTTTGTTTGACTAGTGGCGTAGACGGAATTTTCAGTGATGACCCTAAAAAATTCGTTAACACCAAATAGACTCGGGATCGGAAACTAAATGAGCTATATCTTATCTTTGGATTTGGGAACAACTAACATCAGAGCCGTTTTATTCGACGAAGAAAAACGTGTGGTTGGTACTGCAGAAGAAGAGCTTGTTCTTTATTGCCCTCGTCCAGGGTGGGTGGAACAGGATCCCCTCGAAATGGTGAAGAAGCAGCTACTAGTAGCCCGCTCTGTATTGAAAAACGGGAACATAAGCAAGGATTTAATTGCTGGGATAGGAATAACGAATCAACGGGAGACAACAATACTTTGGGATAAGTCATCCGGTGAACCCATGGGAAGAGCAATCGTTTGGCAAGATAGGCGTACCACAGAAATCTGCAACAGCATGATAAAAAAAGGCAGGGGAAACTTTGTCTATGAAAAAACTGGCTTAGTAATCGACCCTTATTTTTCGGCATCCAAAATCAATTGGTTACTCAATCACTATCCAAATATTAAGGGAAAAGCTCTCAAAGGAGATATCGCCTTTGGCACCGTAGATTCTTGGCTACTATGGAATCTCACCGAGGGCAAAATCCACTCCACTGATATCACTAACGCTTCGAGAACTATGTTATTCAACATACACAATCTTGAGTGGGATGACGACTTATTAGATCTCTGGGAAATACCCAAAGCAATTCTACCAGATGTAGTTCCATCGACCGGCCCCTTTGGCTCTACCTCTCTAATTACCGGGAAAGATGTGCCCATCTCAGGGGTGGCCGGGGACCAGCAGGCGGCACTGCTTGGCCAAATGTGCTTTAATGCAGGAGAAATTAAATGCACATACGGCACAGGATGCTTCGCTCTTCTAAATATCGGTGATCGGGCGATCAACAATAAATCGGGTTTATTAACCACCATTGGGTATAGCGATGAATCATTAGTTGAATACGCTTTAGAGGCTAGCGTATTTATGGGTGGCGCCATAGTCCAATGGCTACGAGATGGTTTAGAAATAATAGACAGTAGCGAAGAAGTAGAAGAACTCGCGAGAAAGGTTGCTAGTTCTAATGGTGTTGTTTTAGTTCCGGCATTCACAGGTCTCGGCGCACCACATTGGGATCCTTTCGCTCGAGGCACGATACTGGGCTTAACTAGAGAAACAAACAAATATCATATTGCCAGAGCCGCTTTAGAAGGTATTGCTTGGCAAGTTAGCGATGTAGTCGAATCAATGACTCGATCTTCTAAAATAGACATTAACCATATCCAAACAGACGGTGGAGCCAGTGAAAACAATCTTCTCATGCAAATTCAAGCCGATTTTGTGCAAAAACCACTACACCGATCCAAACACAAAGAAACTACGGCCCTAGGAGCAGCCTTACTTGCTAGCTTGGGAGTAGGCATTTACAAGACTCGAGAAGAAATTCCTCGGTCGATAGTAACTAGAGATACCTTTCTGCCAAATATCGATCAGCGTGAAAGAGATGCTTTTCGGAAGGTGTGGTTACGTGCGGTAGAAAGGAGTCTCGGTTGGAGCGAAACATAAGCATCGACAAGAATAGTAGCAAAGAAAACGTGAATAGAAACAAAACGTCCTCCAAACAAAACCAATCCAAAAAATGGAAGTTCTGGTGCGATCGAGGCGGCACGTTTACCGACGTAATCGGTATCAGTCCTCGGGGACAAGTTTTCACCGAAAAACTTCTATCATCCAATCCTGATAATTACCAAGACTCCACTGAAGAAGGTATTCGTCGGATACTTAAATTAATAAAAAATGAACCGATACCGGAAAATCTTGTAGAAAGCATCAGAATAGGAACGACGATCGGAACCAATGCCCTACTAGAAAAAAAGGGAGAGCCAACGGTATTGATAACGACCAAAGGATTTGAAGACGCTTTAAAAATTGGCTATCAGAATAGACCAGATTTGTTCGCCCTGGAAATCCAACCTAAAAAAATCTTGTACAAGGAAGTACTGGCTATCGAAGAGAGACTTAATGCCGAAGGCGAAGTCGTAAAAAGGATTGATGAAATATCCTTGGAACAAGCGCTAATAACCATTATCGATAAGGGCATCTATTCAGCCGCTGTTGTTTTTATGCACAGCTATTTGAATCCAATCCATGAATTGATAGTAGAAAGGTTAGCGCGACAGGTAGGTTTTCGAAGCGTGTCACTATCCCATCAGACTGCCCAAACAATAAAATTCGTTGCTAGAGGGGAAACAACTTGCGTAGACGCCTACCTAACACCCATTTTACAAGAGTACACCTCCAAATTGTCCAAAGGCCTTGGAAATATACCGCTACAATTCATGCAATCTCACGGAGGGCTCGTCACTGCCTCCTTTTTTAGAGGCAAACACTCTGTGTTGTCGGGCCCAGCTGGAGGAGTTGTAGGTGCCGCACACACAGCCCGTAAAAATGGCTTAAAAAAAATAATTGGCTTTGACATGGGGGGAACCTCTACAGACGTATGTCACTATTCTGGCCACTATGAAAGAACTTTCGAAAATGAGGTAAATGGTTTTAAATTAAATGTTCCTATGATGTCAATAAATACAGTAGCTGCAGGTGGTGGCTCCATAATCGAATATGACGGGATAAAAATGTGCGTGGGACCAGGATCTGCCGGGTCAAACCCTGGTCCGACCTGCTACCAAAAAGGAGGACCTTTAACAGTGACAGACTGTAACGTCTTACTCGGAACAATCCGACCAGAATACTTTCCGAAAACTTTCGGTGCCTCCAACAACAAATCGATAGACAAACAAATTGTCCTCGAGCAGTTTTCAGAGCTCACTGAAAAAATAAATCAAGACAAATCTACTCCCTCCACCATTGAAGAAATTGCTGACGGTTTTTTGAAAATCGCAGTAGATAAAATGGCAAATGCGATCAGAAAGATATCAATCCAAAAAGGCATTGGCTTAGAAAACTATTCTCTAAATTGTTTTGGTGGAGCAGCAGGACAACATGCCTGTCAAGTAGCTGATTCTTTAAACATAAAAACTATTTTAATAGATAAAAATGCGAGCCTATTATCCGCCCTTGGAATGGGTTGTGCCGAGACTAGGGAGATCAAAGAAGAAACCACTAACGTTAGACTCGACAAAGAAACACTAGAAGATTTGCAAGAGCGAATCCAGGCAACGAAAGAAGAAGTTTCCTCTAAGTTGAGAAATCAAGGATTCGGAAACGAAAAACAATCGATTGCTGTTAACTACAGACTGAAATACGAAGGTACAGACGATTCAATAGAAGTCTCGGAAAACGGTTTCAGTGCCATGAAATTAGCATTTGAACAACAACATTTAAAAAGGTATGGGTTTTTTGAGGGGGAATCTGAGATCATAGTGTCCTCTATTACAGTAGAAGGGATGAGCTCGGACACTATCGATTTAGCTCAACTCAAAAACGATCCGTATGAGAACAAAGACAAACCAAGCCCAATCGGTAAACATCAAGTTTTTTTAACCGGAAAAAAGAAATCAATCCCCTTTTTCGACGGAGATCGTCTCAAGGTCGGTTTGATTTTGAAGGGCCCCTTGGTTGTCATTACTAAAACTAATACGATTTTAGTTGAACCCTTTTGGGAACTCGAGATCACTAAAACAAACGACTTTTTACTACGAAGAAAAAAGGATATAGAAATCCAAACGCCTCAAACGACGATGTCGGCTGAAATAGAGCTTTTCTCTAATCAGATAATGTCAGTAGCCGAGCAGATGGGCGTCGTTTTCCAGAAAACTGCGCGCTCGGTGAATATAAAAGAACGTCTAGATCTCTCTTGCGCCGTGTTCGACGAAGACGGCTGTCTTCTCGCCAATGCACCACATATCCCTGTTCATCTAGGCTCCATGAGTGAAAGTGTAAAAAATATTATCCAGAATTTTCAGGCAAAAATTAAACCCGGTGATGTTTACATGACAAATGATCCATTTAACGGTGGCACGCATTTGCCCGACCTTACGACGGTCACTCCGGTTTTCGTCAACCAAAGGAGAGCACCTTTGTTTTTTGTAGGATCTAGAGGACACCATGCCGATATAGGTGGCATCACCCCAGGGTCCATGCCGGCCACAAGTACAAGAATCGAACAGGAGGGGGTTCTTCTAGAAAACCTCCAAATTGTCCGGGAAAACAAATTCCAAGAAAATTTCGTACGCGACACGCTTACCAAACATCAACATCCTGTCAGGAACATAGAAAATAATGTCGCGGACATAAAAGCATCTTTGGCTGCCAACAAAAGGGGAGTAGATGAGTTACTGGAATTAACCAAGAGTTATGGAATTGAGAAAACTCGCAAATATATTGATAGGGTAAAAAATCAAGGAGAGCAATCCGTTTCCGATCTAATCAAATCCTTATCGCCAGGAAGTAGCGAGAAACTTTTGGACGGCGGCGAAACAATTAAAGTGGATATCTCAATCGATAAAAAGGAATCGTTGATAACTATCGATTTTGAGGGCACTAGTGGACAAACTAATAATAATCTGAACACCCCGATATCAATCACTAAAGCCAGCGTTCTTTATGTTTTAAGAACGCTGATAAAAAAAGAAATCCCCCTTAACGAAGGCTGCTTACGCCCAGTCAGACTAATTATTCCCGAAGGAAGTATACTGAACCCTTCACACCCGGCCGCCGTGGTGGCTGGCAACGTCGAAACGTCTCAAAACATTGTCGACTGTTTATATGAGGCTTTTGGCCAACTTGCAGCTTCACAAGGAACGATGAACAACATAACCTTCGGTAACGAGAAATATCAATACTACGAGACTTTATGCGGCGGTACAGGGGCCGGACCCCACTTCAACGGTTGCGACGCTGTCCATTGTCACATGACCAACTCTCGACTGACTGACCCTGAGGTATTGGAGGCTCGCTTTCCCGTTATGCTGTGCGAATTCGCTATCCGGCCTAAAAGCGGTGGAAGCGGACAGTTTAAGGGAGGAAATGGAGTTACTCGAAAAATACAATTCTTTGAAAAAATGATGGTTTCGATACTATCTAGCCACCGAATCAACCCTCCTGCTGGGATACATGGAGGTATGAACGGTCAAATTGGCCAGAATAAAATTGTAAGCAAAGACAAAGAAACTTTTAATTTGAAAGGAATCGATCAAATAATAGTCCAAACAGGAGACACTCTTTGGATAGAAACACCTGGAGGAGGGGGGTATGGCGCACCAAAATAAATTAAAAGCTGAACAGGGCTCCCCTAAAAATAAATTATATCGTACCTGTACCTTCTGTATACCCTTGTGGGTAGCTTTGTTGGCTTTCAGCGACCCTAGCTTAGCCTGCCGGAACGACACCGATTGCAAGGCAGGAGAAATGTGTTTCAAACGAGAAAGACGCGCTAGTGGGATATGCTACCCGTCCATGAATAATAAAAGTTCCGGTAATAGTGAAGAAATAGATTTAAAACCGATAATGGGGGAAAAGCGCGATAGGGCAGTACAATGGTTAGGAGACCCTCTAGAAATAATTAGCGAGAACCTGCCTAATCGGGCGATCGGCAAGGTTTGTATTGTCACCGGCGACTGCCCGGACGGTTCGGAATGTGTTCTCGCCGGTTTTGAAGGCAGATGCGTTGAATTTTAGAAAAATCAGCCCTCACTACCGACAAACTTCCTATAAAGTCGGTTGCGACCCGAACCCAATTCCTTAAATTCAAAGCTTTCCCGAAAGCCTAATCTATGTAACGGCCCTTCTATCAAAGTGGCTATCTGGTCAGGCGTTCTATGCTCCACCTCCAACATTATAGAATCTACGCATTCTATAGCTTTCTCAGCTCCTAAAATAATTTGCGGCTCTATTCCGTCAACATCTATTTTAATATGATCTGGTGAACCCAGCTCAAAAGTTTTCAAGAATTCGTCAAGTGAAAAGCTCAGTACTGAAAGAGAAAAAATCGGATCTTTGTCGTGGCGTATATAAAACGCTTTCTTAAAGGAACTTCCTCCGGCTCCTTCTGAAAATTGGTTAAATAACAGTCGCTCTCGCTCCGTTTTGTCACCTATAGCTATACAGAAAGGATTTATGTTTTCCGACATTTCATTTATATGAATATGTTCTACCAATAACCCGAAACTAAACCCATTAGGCTCAAAAGAAAACACTCTTAGAGAAGGATTCAAAGCCGCGTAAAGAGAATATATCCCAATGCCAGCACCAATATCGAAAAACGTTTGTCCATCTTCAAAGCTATCTATCCATTTCAGAGTCTCCGGTTCATCTTCAAAAAAATGACCCACTGCGCTCGCGACATGCGGGCTTTTCAACTGGTTAAACCGAAGTTTACCCTTCCTACAATTAACAGTAGTGAAAGTGGCTTGAGATAATTTGTTAATTAGCCTGGAAATAATTTTACTTTTTTGTCGATTGTTGGAGAAAATAGTGATTACCTTGACTATCAACTCCGCCAGGCCTGCTAATTTCCTACTCATCTATAGATTCCGAAGCCCGCAAGCGCATTTATTTATCAAAAGCCCTTGAATTGCGGAGCTCTTTTTTCCAAAAAAGCTATGACAGCGTTCTTGTGATCCTCCGTCTCGGCACAACGAAAGAGGCTTTCAGCCTCCATATCTAAACATTCCGACAAACTCATTAATGGCTGTCTGTTCAAATTTTCTTTCATATAACGATAAGCTACTGGGGGTCCTTTGGCCAAACTCCTAGCTATCGAAAGAACTTCAGCATTGAATTCAGCTTCCGGAAAAATATCATTGAATATGCCTAATTTATAACATTCCTCCGAACCAACACGTCGACAAGAAAAATACATCTCTTTGGCTATTGCGGTGTTCGTTAAATTTGCCAGTAACCAACTACCACCGTAATCACCGGACAACCCTATCTTTCCGTATCCGGTAGTAATAAAGGTGTTATCTACTGCATACCGGAGATCACAAGCTAGGGCAAGAGATAATCCCGCTCCAACAGCAGGACCTGGAAGGGCAGCTATAGTCGGTTTTGCTAAGTCATACAAACGAAGGGTCAAGGTGCGCTGTCGCATCCTCAATTGTTCAACCTTTTCGGCCACCTGTTCAGAGCCCAAATCGGACATACTAGAGATATCCCCTCCTGAACAAAAAGAGTTACCCTCACCTGTTAGTAACACACACTGAACAGATTCGTGTTCTTCAACTTTCGTCAGGATCGATCGAAGTGCAGGGGTCAGTTCGTCTGATAAAGCATTACGCTTTTCGGGACAATTCAGTTTGATAGTAGCAACCCCTGCCTCTATCTCGCAAACCAAGCTTGTTGAACCCGTTTCCAATCTCATGAATTATTCCTTAATCAACAAACGCCTTAAATAGCTCACCTGAGAAAGTCATCGTAGAAGTCTTTAATGGAAACATCTATCTTAGTCGTCAGATCGTCATTTAGTATACTATAGACCAAATTCGACTCAGCCCTGACATTTTGGTAGATAGTACAACCTTTTTCGCCCCCGCCCTCAATATGAGTTTCTGCACGTACGGAAATAGCGAACTCTCCCTCCTGACGTACCTTATGAGTCTCGCTTCCGTCAGCCTTAGGTTCAAATATATGATGCTCTCCGTACAAAACCAAAGATGATGTTGGATGATAATGCCTATGATAGAAACATCTTTCATCCGCATCGAATTGGAAAAGTAAATCAATGACTCTTTTCTCTAAATTAACGTTAAGCAGGCTGTAACGAAAACCATCATAATGGCCGAATGATTTCCATTTGAACCTTTCGTTAACAAAAGTCTCTATTTTCAACGTTCTATCCTGACCTCGGAAAGTTTTAATTCAATATAAAACCCAGTGTACAAACTCCAGTTATAGAGTTTATGATTATACATAAATTACTGCTAGAACTCGGAATTAACTGATTCCGGTGGGGAGTTAAACTTTTGAATATATCGAATTTGAATGAACTAGAACACGTGGTGGCAAGCATTTCCTACACCGAGGTATCGGATCCTCCGACGATAAAGGTGTTTCCTAAAAAGTTCGGAAAAACCGAGAGAGTTCCTGAAAAACGCGAATCCGTCAGCATATACGATTGCCGGCCTGTAGTAGACGACCTGCATCTTGATTTAGAGGGTTTTGAGTTCAAGACTATCCCTACTAATTTTAAGGGTTTTTACGATAGCAACGAAGTAATTCAAAAATATTATCCTGAAGTAGAGAAACAAATGGAAAAATCTCTTTCAGCGTACAAAGTAATCGTTTTTGATCATAACGTTCGGAGTCAGATCAAAGCTGATGCTGGACTAGAGGGAGTAAGAGAACCTGTAGACGGTGCGCATAATGACTACACATTGTCGTCTGGCCCGAGACGTGTAAGAGAAATTCTTGGAGAGAAGGACTTATCTCACCTCCTATCGAGAAGGTGTGCCTTGGTCAACTTCTGGCGACCTATAACCGGCCCCATTTTTGACTTCCCGATAGCGATTTGTGATGCTCGCACAACCCGACAATCTGATTTCGTCCCGACTAAAATAGAGCACTACTTAGAAGGCAACCTTCGAGCCCCCAGCTTGACTGGCGAAATTTACTCTTTTAGGTATAGCATCAAACACCGGTGGTTTTATGTTTCGGCAATGATACCCGACGAGGTAATTCTGTTGAAATGTTTTGATACGGGAGAGGAAGGGCAAGCTTGCTTTACAGGACACACTGGCTTCCTCAACCCCAACAGTCCTAAGGGTTGTATACCAAGGGAAAGCATAGAAGCCCGAACAATTGTGGTGTATTAAACGATCTATTTTAAATATTCTACAATAACTAATTTGAGATTTTTCGGCTAAGAAAAAAGCCGGTTGTTTCCATATTGAGAACTACTACACGCTGCCGATTGAGCACTTCTATCTTCGATCTTACAATTCCTCGATCAGGCTTACTTTTTGAACGCCTGTTTTCGATTACTTTAACCTTTATGCTAAGACTATCTCCCGGCCTGACCGGTTCTAGCCAACGTATTTTATCTACTCCAGGGGAACCTAAACTAGAACATTCGGAAATAAAGTTTTGAACCAACAAGCGCATCATTATTGAGCAGGTGTGCCACCCGCTAGCTATAAGCCCATTAAATTGACTAGCTTCAGCTAATTCTTCGTCCAAATGAAAATACTGAGGATCAAACTTCTTAGCAAAGCTAACTATATCGTCTTTGCTAATTTCTATCGAACCAAACTCATAGCTTAGACCTATCTTGTAATCTTCTAGATAAGCCTCCTTAAGGGATTGCATAGACAACGATTATTCTTAATCGATAACGAAAGATTCCTCTAACGATCGGCGGCCTTCTTATAAAGACGCTCCCCGTATCCCGTATAAAGCTGTCTCGGTCTCCCGATTCTTTGACTCGGATCCTCTATCATTTCATTCCACTGAGCCACCCAGCCAACAGTACGAGCTAATGCAAACAAAGCTGTGAACATCGTCGTTGGGAATCCCATCGCCTTCAGCGTAATACCAGAATAAAAATCGATGTTAGGATACAGTTTCTTTTCCACGAAGTAATCATCATTCAACGCAATCTTCTCCAACTCTAAAGCCACCTCCAATAACGGGTCATCCGTTATACCGAGTTCGGACAGCACCTCATGACAAGTCTGCTGCATAACTTTAGCTCTGGGATCATAATTTTTATATACCCTGTGTCCAAAACCCATCAATCTAAAAGGGTCATCTTTGTCCTTAGCGCGTTTTATAAATTCCGGTATCTTATCCACAGTACCTATTTCCGTCAGCATTTTTAACGCGGCTTCATTGGCGCCCCCGTGTGCAGGCCCCCACAGGCACGCTATACCCGCTGCTATGGCCGCAAAGGGATTAGCTCCAGACGAGCTTGCCAATCGAACTGTCGAAGTAGAAGCGTTTTGCTCATGATCAGCATGAAGTATGAAAATCTTATCTAAGGCCCGAGCAAGAGTTGGAGAAACTCGGTGCTTTAAAGCTGGCAAAGCGAAACACATGTTCAAAAAATTCGATGTATAATCCAGATCATTATCCGGGTAAACGAAAGGCTGTCCCAAAGAGAACTTGAACGCCATCGCCGCGATAGTAGGCATTTTCGCGATCAAGCGACGTCCTGCCACCATACGTTGATAAGGATCATTTATATCGGTTGAATCATGATAAAAAGCCGATAGCGCCCCTACTACACCACACATTATCGCCATAGGGTGGGCATCGCTTCTAAATCCATAATAAAAATTTCGCAATTGTTCGTGAACCATCGTGTGGTTAGTTATAGCTCTCTCAAATTCGTCATACTCGGCTATTGACGGTAATTCTCCATTTAGCAATAAGAAAGCCGTCTCCAAGAAATTGCTTTGTTCGGCCAACTGGTCAATCGGATATCCCCTGTAGAGCAGTACTCCCTTCTCGCCGTCAATATATGTGATTTTAGATTCGCAACTGGCAGTGGATGTAAAACCTGGATCGTATGTGAATTGTCCCGTATCTCCGTATAGAGAAGAGATATCTATGACACTCGGTCCCAATGTCCCATCTAAAACACTGAACTTGTATTCTCCACTGGTAGTGTCAACTTTAGCTGTCTGTAACTTTTCTGTTTTTTTCACACTAATATGCCTATTAAAATTTTCTACGGATCTTTGCCCAAGACCATATCAAAGTACTTTTCTTTTACATTATTAAAGACCAGATCTTAGTTTCAAAGCTAGTGGCATGCCAATCCAAAATTTTGTAAAAATTTTTATTTTTTTAATTAATATATATAAAACAACGCCTTACAGAGAAACTAAAAAAACTTTGTTAGATCAATATATCGCCCTGGTAAGCCGAAAAAGTAACCCAATTAGTTTAAATCGGCTTTACTGAATATCCTAATCTCGGAAAATGAACGTGGATCGATCCGGTTCTTTCGCTATCACTCGCCAGCGAAATTCTATGTGAATCTATCTGGACTAATCTACCCTTAGCCGTCGCATTCTGTCCTATTGCCGAAATTTTTACTAAATCGCCTAGTTTGAACTGAGAGTCTTCGTCAATCCCCCCTTCTATTTGTTGAGGGGTAGTTTTAAAGGCTAAATCAATCGCCTCAGACGCAAAAATATCTCTATCAGCAGGATATTTTAATTCTTCCACATTATGAAACCATCTCTGCAACCATAACCGGTGTCGCAAAAAACTCTCACTTTCATCGATTTTCTTTAAAAACCATGGGCCCTCGTACAGCACTAGATCAGTAATAGAAAGCTCTTTACCTAAAAAATAATTGTCCTTATTTGTTAGTAATTGATTTAGCCAGTCTAGATACAGATCGACCTGTTTCTGATATTTGTCCGCAGAACGCTCAACTCGCTCGATAGAAGGACTGCGCTTCCCGTGAAGATTAGCGCGATCTCTATGAAATTTCTCGGGGAATTTTCGGGCGTGAACGCCAGTTATAAATAGCGCGATGGGCCGGATGAAATTTGTTTCCGCCCAATCTTCGATCATTTTACATTTAGCTAAATCGGATACTGTTAGATTTTTAGGGTAAAGTGGAGTATCGGGGTTTAATGAATCCAAAATAGATACGATCATGCGCGTGTCGCAATATATGTCCGAATTTATCTGTAAAGCAGGTGTACATCTGTAGCCGGCAGTCAAGGGAAGATAATCGGGTTTGGGGAGGTAGCTAGGAATTATTACCGATTCCCAAGGAATCTTTTTTAAAGCTAAAACAAGCCTTATTTTTTCTGAGAAATTAGAAAAGTCATAATGATGTAAGATCAATCTTTGAGATTCCATTAATCGCACTCGGAGTTGAAATCGGTTACTAAACGTTTGAACCTATCATAGGAATAATGACAATATTAATCTAAAGTAGAAACGAATTGAACCCAGCTACTCGGCGCTATACAAGGAAGATATTATGACCGAGAAACGAAGAGAAGAAATCGCAATAATCGGCGGTTCGATGGCAGGACTATTCGCCGCGATTAATCTAAAGTCGGTCGGATTTAAGGTTACTTTGTATGAAAGATCTGATACCTCTTTAGCCAACAGAGGCGCCGGTATTGCCACACATCAAGGACTGTACGACGCGCTGAATAGCGCCGGCATCACACCGCGCCAAGCGATGGGAGTAGAAAGCGTGGGACGACACCTTTTAAATAAGGATGGGAAAATCGTACATCGAGAAGATATGCACCAAATTATGTCGTCGTGGGGGCTTATTTACCGCTTTCTTCGCTCGCAAATATCAGATAAGGAATATAAGAGTGGAGCCACCCTTAAGGGCATCGAGCATTTCAAGAATGACAAACCCTCTGCCTTCTTTGATAACGGCACATCAATAGACGTAGATTGGATCATAGGTGCTGACGGTATGCATTCTACCGTTAGGCAGATAGTCAATCCGCTTTCCAAGCCAATTTATGCAGGCTACCTAGCCTGGAGAGGACTAATAGAAGAAAATCTCATTGATAGAGACGTCCGTGGCCAATTGGAGAATGTCATAACCTTCGGTTTAGCGCCAGCCGGACACTGGTTAGGGTATATGGTAGCGGGTAAAGACGATACCCTTGAACCCGGGAAAAGATGGTACAACTGGGGTTGGTATAGACATGCTACCCCTCAATCTCTTCAGGATCATCTAACTGGAGAAGATGGTCAGCATTTTGAGAATGGCATTCCCCATCACCTCATAAGGCAAGACCTGACCAAAAAGATGCGAGCACAAGCGTCCGAATACTTAGCGCCTCAAATCCAGCAGGTAATCCAATCCACAGAACAACCTTTTATTCAAGGTATGTTTGACGTAGGAAGCAATAAGCTGCTTTTTAACCGAGTAATATTAATAGGAGATGCCGCTTTCACTGCAAGACCGCATGTCGGACTTGGAGTATCCAAGGCCGCCGAAGATGCTGCGACTTTGGCAAAAGCTCTTAGCTCTCTCGATCAGAAAGAAGCACTTCAAAGATGGGAGAAGGCCAGGAAAAAGTATGGCAACGCGACGCTCCAGTGGGGAAGGGATTTAGGAAGCCACATAGTACCTTTAGACTTGATCTTGCAAAAAGACAGCAAGGCTTCCCACTACTCGAGTCCTGACGTACTAATAACGCAAAATGCCTCTAATGAACCACAAAAATTTCTGTCGCGCTATCTTTGAAAT
>CAZXQY010000021.1:0-31959 GCA_964642505.1 uncultured Gammaproteobacteria bacterium
GCTGCTAGAATCCCTTCTTCCCCAAGGGAATAATTGATAGTAAAACCTCCCTGCTTTCCGACATCGACCCACTTGTAACCTTTGATATTCTCTTTTCCAATCTCAGGGTAATTAATACTGATCAAAGTATTCTGTTTGATTACCTCTCTTATTGTCTCTTTATCCCATTGTTTCAATAGAGAAATCAAAAAAGCGCTCGCCGGTTCAAAGCTTAAGAGGGTACTCGGAAAACGGTTAGGAGCCGCATCTGACTCGACCAAACTAATGCCCACAGACAGTGCTATAGCCGGTATTCCGTTCATTACCGCAGTCATCGCCCCACCAACGGTGCCCGAAAGAAATATATTGCTTCCCAAGTTCTGCCCAAAGTTTGGGCCTGATACCACCAAATCAATTGATCTTTCTCTCATTACGTGCTTTACACCAACTGACACAGCGTCGGCCGGGCTGCCATTAACACTCCAAGTGTCAGTCTCCCCGTCTATTTTCTTTAATTCTAAATTTCCTAAGGTAATTTTCATTCCACTACCACTTTGCTGAGTAGCCGGCGCTACCACTGTCACCTCATAACCGGCTGCCTTCAACGCCCTAGACAGAACTTTTAAGCCTTGGGAGCTAATACCGTCGTCATTTGTCACCAGAATCGATAATCTCTCCGAACTGAGAGGCTCTAAAATTGGTAACAAAGCCATCATCGTTAATAACATGCTTTTCCGAAATCCACTCAGTCGCATAAATTTAGCCCCTATTTGTTCTTTTTTTGTTAACATCACACACTACACGGATTTAAAAAGGTCTGCTACCAAGAGAATACTGTAGCAAAACGGTTGTCGACCTTAGATCCGATTAAGACTACTGTTGATTATTCGGTTACTGGCGATGCAATCGACAACAATTTATTAGTGGAGAGGTATCTTTAAATGGAATTCAGCTACAACGATAGAACAAAGGAACTGCTAGGCCAGATACAACAATTTATGAAAGAGCATATATACCCCATCGAAAAGGAGATATATGATTTCACTCATGATCCAGCAAACCTTTGGGTTGTACCGCCCCAAATCGAGGAATTAAAGCAAAAGGCGCACACTATGGGGCTTTGGAACCTCTTCTTACCTCACGAATACGAGCCCTATAGTCCAGGACTAACCAATCTTGAATACGCCCCGTTGGCAGAAGAAATGGGTCGGGTTGGTTGGGCTTCTGAAGTGTTCAACTGCAGCGCCCCAGACACCGGTAACATGGAAGTCCTTGCTAGATATGGCACGGAAGAACATAAGAGGCGGTGGTTGGTACCACTATTAGAAGGGAAAATCCGGTCATCATATTTAATGACGGAACCCCAAGTAGCCTCCAGCGATGCGACAAATGTGGAAACCTCGATCGTTAGGGAAGGAGATGAATACGTAATTAATGGGCGAAAGTGGTGGAGCTCTTGTGTCTTCGATCCTCGTAATCGGATCTACATATTGATGGGAAAAACCAACCCCGATGCAAGCCGACATACCCAACAATCTATGATACTGATTCCTGCCGGTACCGAAGGTGTTGAGATAGTTAGGCCTCTAAAAGTTATGAATGATTTTCACTCTTACCACGGGCATGCTGAATTAAAGTTGAATGATGTCAGAGTACCCGTTGACAATCTACTTTTAGGAGAAGGCAGAGGTTTCGAAATCGCCCAAGGAAGATTGGGGCCCGGCCGGATCCATCATTGTATGCGACTAGTAGGCGCTGCTGGTCGAGCCCTTGAAATTATGTGCCGTCGGGTTGAGGATCGCGTCGCATTTGGTAAGAAGTTGTCCGAACAATCTAGCATTCGACAAGACATCGCGAAGTCAAGATGTGAGATCGAACAAGCTCGCCTTCTCACACTGTGGGCGGCTGACCGACTTGACAGGGAAGGAAACGTAAGTGCGAAGGACGCAATAGGAATGATCAAAATTGTGATTCCCAGAATGGTTCAGGAAGTAGCTGATCGGGCTATGCAGGCGCACGGTGGAATGGGGATTTGCCAGGACACGCCTCTTCCCGAAATTTGGACCTATGGTCGATTGGTACGCTTTGCAGACGGGCCCGACGAAGTCCACATGTCTCAACTGGGAAAGCTCACCATCAAACAAGTTATGGAGTCCTAAACAAAACTTCATGCTCGTTGCTTCTTAGCTTAAAACTTTTTCTAAAGGAATTTTGAATGCGATTTAAGGTAGCCCATTGGGTGATGAAATACAGAGTGGCCGTCAGTCTGGCGTTCTTAGCCATCACGTTATTTTTCCTGACAGGAATACCCAAAGTAGATGTCAGAACAGTTTTTAACGACTTACTACCTATTGACGATCCTTTCGTCAAAGTTTATTTCGATCATAGGAATTTCGGAAACCCGATGACGATTGCTATCATGGTAAAGAACAAAAATGGCGATATCTATAACCCCGACACTTTGTCTAAAATCTGGGATTTAACTAGAGATATCGATTTAGCTCCCGCTGTGGACCACGATCAGATTTTATCGGTAGCAACAGAGAAAATTCGATTCGCTTCTGCAACTTCCGTTGGAATAGAAACAAAGCCGCTGATGGACGACCATCCTCCTAGGACGTCTGACGAAATAGCAGAATTCAAAAGACGGGTATCTTTATCTCCAAACGCATACACCTTCTTCATATCAAGAGATGAAACGGCTAGCCTAATCAACGCCGCGTTTCTCGACCATGTGGAGTATGGGAAAGCCTTTGCCTATGCCAAATCTTTAGCCGATGCAGCCAAAGATGATCAACACGAAATATATTTGGCTGGCCAACCCATACTCACCGGTTGGGTATATAAATTACAAAATCAGACCTACAATATTTTCGCTGTCACGCTGGGCGCTCTCGTGATCGCCTTGGTCCTTTATATGCGCAATCTTGCAGGCGTTGTCACTCCGATTCTATGTGCCACGGTAGCAGGTTTGTGGGGTTTTGGTTTCATTGGACTATTAGGAAGACCTATTGAACCGTTGCTTATGATTGTTCCACTACTACTAGTTGCCCGCTCGTTCTCTCATTGTGTGCAGTACACAGAACGCTATTACGAAATCCTCCTCCAATTAAATAATGACAGACGTAAAGCTGCAGAGGTTACGATGGGCGTAATGATGGCCCCTTCAATATTGGGAATACTGACAGATTTTTGCGGGATAGTTTTTATTGCAATCGCGCCGGTTAAAGCTATGGATAATCATGCGATTTTTTGTGGCATGTGGGCACTTTGGATCATACCTACGGGAACTTTCCTCTGTTCGATAATTTTATCTTATCTACCTACCCCAACCAATATAAGTAATATAGTAGGAGAGGATAAAATCAATTCCGGAATCCATTATCAACAAGGAAAGATTCTAAGATATCTAGCAGGATTCAGCCAAGGTACAAATGCTAAGAAGACTAGTGTGGGGGTTATATTGCTGGCTATCGGAGCTATTTATCTAAATACTCAAATAAAAATCGGAAACCCGGTCGAAGGTAGTAATTTACTTCACTATGGTTCAGAATTTAATACCTCCGTACGAGCAATTAATGCTCATTTTCCCGGCACTAACACACTTGAAATTGTTCTAGAATCAAAGAGTGATGATATTGACAGGCGAGTAGCGAATACCGCTAAGGTTGTTGAGGTACAGCAACAGTTGCAGCGAAAATTGGAGGCGGACCCACTCCTGCCGCCTCGAGCAACTTTATCATTCTCAGATTACATGAGCGAAATCAATCGATTATTCTCCGGTGGAAATCCGAAATGGCTGCCTTTAGACCCCACGGATGAAGCAATCAGCGCGGCTGGATTCGCGGCTCTATTAGGAAGTAACGCAATTAACTTCGGGCATGTTGCCGACTTCGAATTCCAACATTCCACTGTTTCTTTCTGGTATAAAGACAATATACAGGAAACTGTAGATCATGCCCTAGCGGCCGCGAACCAAGCCGTAAAGGAAGTTGGTCTCGAGCACGAAGAATTTACCGTCCGATTGGGAACTGGTGTCATCGCCCTTCAGCAGGCTATGAATAATTCTGTTGAACGCTATCATTGGATTATCATTGGTATGGTAAATCTGGCTGTTCTAATACTAGCTACGTTTGCCTACGGTTCGGTTCTAGCAGCTTTTATTCTCATAATACCGGTCAATCTGGCTAATTTAATGCTTGTTGCAACTATGCACTTAGTCGGGGTTGGGCTCGACATAAACGCGGGGATCGTTGCGGTAATAGGTGTCGGTGTGGGTATAGACTACGGAATCTACCTTTTATCGAGAATTACGGAGGAGTTTAAGGTACACGGTCATGACTTGTCTAAAGCTTTGACCGCCGCATTGACGACAACTGGTAAAGCTATCATGTTTACCGCCACGATTATGCTACTTGGAATTGTTCCTTGGTACTTTCTATCCGATCTTAAATTTATGGCTGACATGGGCATGCTGTTGGTAATCGTCATGGTCATCAACATGCTTTTATCATTGATAGTTCTCCCGCTCCTCGTCTGGTATATAAAACCCAAGTTTATGGCTAAAGAAGATTTATTGGTCGGAGAAAATTTCGATATATCTAAAATAGCGGCCGATATTTAAAGGCTAGAAAAATTAGATAGCGCCTTCTTCCTTCAGCTTATCAATTTCCCTGGAAGACAGACCTAGTGACCTGAAAACCTCTTCGTTGTTCGCTCCAAGCTCGGGAGCCGCATTATGGATTTTTGTAGGAGTACGAGAAAATTTAGCAGCTGGCCCAGTTAAAGGCACACTTTTCCCATCGGTCAGTCTGACTTCTTGCAACATATCGCGACTCTCAATATGGGGGTGGCTTGCAGCTTCACCGAATGTGTTCACTCGTGTCACGGCTAGACCTATCCCATCTAATAATGAAACTACCTCTTCTACACTCCTCGTCGCACACCAATCGGCAACTACTTTATCTACGCTGTCTCGCTCTTTTATACGCTCAGCACCATCTAAATCCGAAAGGTCGTCACGATTTACCAGAGAGCATAACGCTTTCCAATGAGCATCTAGTATAACCCCTCCGTAAATATTTCCATCGAGACATCCATACACATTAACCGGCGCCGCAATAGAAAACTGATTACCCATTTTCGGTAACGGTATATCCAGTTTGCCGGAGGTCAAATACCCATTACTCTGAAAGATCAGACTATCGACGAGTGACACATCAATATGCTGGCCTTCACCACTAGAATTACGGTGAGTCAGAGCAGCAAGCGCACCTAAAGCTCCATGGAGCCCACCAAGATCGTCGGCTAAGTAAGTCGGTGCTTTTGTAGGCCCACTTGACGGAGGTCCATTTAAAGAGCTCCAACCAGTAAAATTCTGTGCCAAAGGATCGTAACCGGGCCTGTCATTGTAGGGGCCAAATTGACCATACATACTGATGGAAACGTAGATTATATCAGCCTTTATCAACTTAACATCTTCGTAGCCGACTCCCCAATCGGACAAGGTTCCTGGTTTAAAATTTTCCACCACAATATCGGTCCGTTCACACAATTTTAGAAACAAGTCTCTCCCTTTTTCTGCTTTCAAATCTAACGAAACATTTTGTTTATTCCTATTGACAGTCTCATGTGGAACGGTTAATTGAGAATCCTGAAATAACGGAGGCAACTTTCTAGTAACTTCACCATCTGGGTGCTCAACTTTTATCACTGTCGCTCCTAGATCAGCCAATACACACCCACACATTGGACCAGCCCAGGTCGTTGTCGCCTCAAGAACACTAACCCCTGCTAATGGACCTCTAATATCGGTCCGAGCATCTCCATAAAAATTGCCCTTGTCCATAATCCCCCCTAATTTATCGCTACAATTACTAAAAGACCGTTATGGACAACCACGTCCGATTTCGAGCAAAACCTTGAACTCCAGAAGAAACAGTTTGATAAACGTGTTCTCATATTGAGCTAATATTACTTTCGCGTTGGGTTATAATACAAGCCTTAGTAACATTATTTGCTCAAGCTAATATAGGGGGGTCCCTGATACCCCCGGATCCGAGATGAATATTATGTCTAACAATACGCTCGCTAAACCTTTTCAGGCTCTACGACCAGCTTCAAACTTTTCTCAACAGGTAATAGCCCCTCCTTATGACGTTGTAAATATTCAGGAAGCAAGAAATCTAGCGAAAGACAAGCCCTACTCTTTCCTAAGAATATCCCGGGCCGAACTCGAATTGCCAGCCGATATGGACCCTTACTCCGATACTGTTTATGTGCGAGCTGCGGATAACCTATCAGAATTTCAAACAAAGGGAATTTTGTTGAAGGACAAAACACCTGGTTACTACGTATATAAAATCAGTAACGAAATACGCTCCCAAACAGGAATTGCAGTCGCAGCATCCATAGAAGCCTATAAAAACAATAGGATAAAACGTCATGAATTAACCCGAACTAGTAAAGAACGAGATAGAGTCAAACAAATCACGGCGACTGGCGCCCAAAGCGGACCGGTAATGCTTGTAAACCGCCATTCTTCTCAGTTGAGTCAACTGCTTAGAGAAATTTCTAGCGAAGCTAGTGCATCTAACAAAGCCTCGTTAAATGGCTGGGTTCACGAAATTTGGCCGATCATGGATAAAGAGAAGATAAACACTTTCTCTACGATAATAAATCAAATGGACTCCCTCTATATTGCCGATGGACACCATAGATCAGCAGCAGCAGAAAAAGTCTTTGGCGATCTAGACAGCAAAAATGATGGATTTTTAGCCGTTATCTTCGATGAGCATGAGCTTAATATCTTAGATTATAATCGAGTCGTGCGGGATTTAAATCGCCTTGATTCGAGTACTTTTTTGAAACGATTGAACGACCGTTTTCTTATTGAAAACTCGTCGAGCCCGATCCTTCCGAGCGACTCTAATACTTATGGTCTGTACCTAGATTCTTCGTGGTATAAAATGTATCTTAATAATCCTCCTCCTTATCAAAACCCTATCGACAAGTTAGACGTAAGTATTATTCAAAACCTTGTCCTCGAACCGATTTTATCTATCAAAGATAGCAGGACAGACGATCGGATAGATTTTGTTGGCGGGTCAAGAGGACCGGAAGGAATTATGAGTCGGGTCGATTCTGGGGAGATGGCTGTCGGCTTTATGATGCCTGCCACGTCTATTTCAGAATTGCTGACGATAGCGGACTTAGGCGAGATCATGCCCCCGAAATCTACTTGGTTCGAACCTAAGCTAGCCGACGGATTATTGACTCTGCTTATCTAGATGCTTATCCTTTATTCCATACCGTCGAGTGAGTTTAAATTAGTTGGAATAAGGAGCTTTACATATGAGTGATTGGCATCCAACCGCCTGTGTCTTGTGTGAAAATAATTGTGGAATCGAAGTAAAGATTTCTGAAAACGGCCAACGAATAGAAAAGGTTAGGGGCGATAATAATCATCCTGGTTCGGCCGGTTACCTTTGTCAAAAGGCGTCAAGGCTCGATCATTATCAAAATAGTGTTGACAGAATTTTTCATCCGCTCAAACGACTAGAGAACGGTGATTACGAGCAGATTTCTTGGGACCAAGCGATCAAAGAAATCGCTGCGAAGCTTACACGAATCCGAGATAGCTTTGGTGGGGACAAGTTGTTCTATTATGGAGGTGGAGGTCAGGGCAATCACCTGCCTGGCGGCTATGGTATGACTACAGTCTCTGCCTTGGGAGGAAAATATCGAACCAATTCTCTTGCACAAGAAAAAACTGGAGAAGGTTGGGTCTCCGCGAGTATGTTCGGTGGTTATGCACAGCGAGGCGATTTTGAACACTGCGAGGTAGGTGTTTTTATTGGAAAGAATCCGTGGCATTCGCATGGAGTACAGCGCTCCAGAATAGAGCTCCGGGAGATGGCGAGAGATCCGAAGCGAGCTTTGATCGTTTTTGATCCTCGGATAAGCGAAACTGCCGAGATCGCTAATTACCACGTGCGGCTAAAACCTGGCACTGATGCTTGGGCGTTAGCAGCTATAATCGGCATTTCCATCGAAGAAAATCTTGTTAAATGGGATTGGTTGGAAAGACACGTAACCGGCTATCAAGAAGTGATTGATCTTTTTAGAAATATTTCGATAAGTAAATATTGTGAGTATTGCGGAGTACCAGAAAAACAACTAAGAGAATTGTCCCATAGACTAGCCCATGCTGAATCTATAGCGTGGTATGAAGACTTGGGCGTTCAAATGAATAGAAATTCAACTCTTGTCAGTTATATGCACAGGGTTGCATGGCTAATTACCGGCAGCTTCGGGAAAAAAGGTTCTCAATTTATACCTAACACGATTAGGCCGCTGATGAGTGGTAATCCTAGTTTAGCAAAAAAATCTCCGGTACTGGGCGTCCCTCTATTAGGTGGATTGGTCCCTTGCAATATCGTCGCCGAAGAAATTCTTTCAGATCACCCGGATAGATATCGAGCGATGATAATCGAATCATCCAACCCAGCCCATTCGACTGCTGATACTAAAAAGTTTGTCCAGGCTATGAGAGCCTTGGAATGCACGGTGGTTATCGATGTGGCGATGACGGAGTCAGCTCGAAATGCCGACTACGTATTACCCTCTGCCACGCAGTACGAAAAAGCTGAGGCGACTTTTTTTAATTTTGAGTATCCGAATAACTATTTTCACTTAAGACATCCTGTCTTTAGCCCTCCTGAGAATGCAGATGTCTTACCGGAGGCGGAAATTCACTCTCGACTACTTTATGCGATCGGAGAAATGCCTGAAGAAACAAACATCTTGAAGAAATTTTTAAAAATAAACGGTCGCGAAAACTTCTTTGAGAAATTTAATGAAGTCGCCTCCCTTAATCCTAAAATACAGAAATACGCTCCTGTGGTTTTGTACGAAACTTTAGGGAAAACCTTACCTCGAGGGCTAGAACAGGCAGCGATCCTTTGGAGCACTGCCCACTTTGTGGCGAACCGAGAACCCGAATCAATCCGAAGAGCGGGGATTGAAGGACAAGGCCATGAATTAGGAGAAAACCTTTTCGAGTCTCTTATATCTAACCCAAGCGGAGTGATATTTTCCAAAGATGAAGAAACCTCCTCGTGGAATCGACTACGCACTGCAGACAGAAAAATCCAGGCCAATATACCCGAGTTATTTGAAGAGATTAAGAGTCTTCAAGGTGGGCCAAAAACAATTACCGACCATGAGTATCCCTTCGTGCTTTCTGCTGGTGAACGGAGACCCTATACTGCAAATTGTGTCATCCGGAACCCTCATTGGAGGAAAAAGGATCAAGAAGGCGCACTAAGAATAAGTTCCAATGACGCCTTAAATCTAGGGTTAAAAAGCGGTGACGAGGCTCACTTGAAGACTGCTAACGGCCAAGCGAAAGTAACAGTAGAAGTCTCCGAAAGAATGATGGACGGACATATCTCTCTACCTAATGGGCAAGGAATGGACACCAAGGACGAAGATGGACAAATTGAAAGGCAAGGAACCGCCACCAACGAATTAACTGGATCTGGGCACAGAGATTTTTTCGCTGGCACTCCCTGGCACAAACATATTCCCGCAAACGTAACCCCCACATAGATGAAAGTCGCCCACAAAAAATATTATGACCGAGTCACCGGCTTATATTTAATTCTAGTCGGAGCAGAACCCACCTCGGCGCCTAAACGACGTTGCTTGTCTTTGGAATAGTCTTCGTAGTTTCCAGGGAACCATTCGACATGACTTTGACCCTCAAAAGCTAATATGTGGGTCGCTATCCGATCCAAAAACCACCGGTCGTGCGACACCACCATCACACAACCGGGAAAATTGAGCAATGCCTCCTCCAACGCTCTGAGTGTCTCAACATCCAAATCATTCGTAGGTTCGTCTAGAAATATAAAATTAGCCCCGGAGAGTAGCGTTTTTGCTAAATGAACACGATTACGTTCACCTCCAGACAGTGTCCCAATCCGCTTTTGTTGATCCTGACCTTTAAAGTTAAATCTTCCACAGTAAGCTCTCGATTGAATTTCGCAATCCCCAATCTTGATCGTCTCCTGACCATCCGATAACTCTTCCCAGACCGTTTTCTCGTTCGCAAGAGTATCTCTACTTTGATCGACATAAGTGAACTTCACCGTATCTCCTATCTTTATTTCTCCACAGTCGGGTTCCTCTTTACCTGTTAATATTTTGAAAAGCGTGGTCTTACCAGCTCCATTCGCCCCCACGACTCCCACGATCGCGCCAGGCGGCATTTCAAAAGAGAGATTTTCTATCAACAAGTTTTCTTCAAACGCTTTAGTGATACCTCGTACCCCGATGACAGAATCTCCTAGTCTTGGGCCCGGCGGAATATAAATCTCGTTAGTTTCGTTTCGCACTTGAAACTCTTTAGACTGTAACTCGTCAAAACGCTGCAAACGTGCTCGACTTTTTGATTGCCTTCCTTTTGCATTTTGTCTAACCCATTCGAGTTCAGACAAAACACTTTTCTTATGGGCGGCTTGTTCTCTTTCTTCTTGACGCAATCTAATTTCTTTTTGTTCAAGCCAAGAGGAATAGTTACCTTCGAATGGAATTCCGAATCCTCGATCTAGCTCTAAAATCCAACCAGCAATATTATCGAGAAAATAACGGTCATGTGTAATTGCAACAACTGTTCCCGGATAATCGTCTAAGTACCTCTCTAACCAGGCAACCGACTCGGCATCTAGGTGATTAGTTGGTTCGTCGAGTAATAGCATATCTGGCTCCGATAGCAGAAGTCGGCACAAAGCGACCCGTCTTCTTTCTCCACCAGATAATGTCGCGACTGTCGCATCCCACGCCGGCACCCGTAGGGCATCAGACGCTATCTCGAGCTTTCGTTCTATCTCCCAACCCCCAATAGCATCAATTTTATTTTGGAGTTCTCCTTGCTCTTCGAGCAGCGCCGCCATTTCTTCTTCGTCCAACGGCTCTCCAAATTTCAAACTAACCTCGTTGAACCGTTCTACCAACGCAATGGCCTCTCCTAGCCCTTCTTCAATATTACCCCTTACATCCTTCAAATCATCCAGTTTGGGTTCTTGTTCTAGATAGCCTATTTTCAATCCTTTTAATGGAATTGCCTCTCCCTCTACCTCTTTATCTAGACCGGCCATAATTCGAAGTAACGTTGACTTTCCAGAACCATTTAATCCTAACACCCCGATTTTAGCCCCAGGAAAAAAACTGAGTGAAATATCTCGTAGAATCTGTTTCTTAGGAGCGACAGTTTTGCCGACTCCTTTTAATTGGAAAACGTATTGAGCCACCTCAAATCCTCGATTTGTTACCCGGATTGATACTATCTTTAGAAGACTACTTTAATAATGAAGCGGACTCGGATTATTTATCGACTGCCGCGCCCTGTCCCGTATATAATGCATCAGACTGTCCAGCTCTTCGTCCCCAAGATTAGTAAATGGAGGCATCCCTTTTTCGACGGAAGCCCCGTCGAGTACCGCTCTGAAGGAATCTTTCGTCAAAACCATAGGCGACTCCCTCAAATCCGTCGCCATTCCTCCTGAAACAACCCCTCCTCCATGGCACAAACTACAGGATTCGCTATAAATCTGTTTCCCTTTAACTACCAAATTATCATCTAAGATAAACTCTTTAAGATCGATAGGTTTAGCATAAGCGGGCGGAGGAGATGACGGAATATTCTGCTTTCCATCTAACGTAAATGTATAGAGTCGTCTCGGATGTACTTTATGTTTCCATCCGTGTTGAGCCGCGAGGCTACCAACTATCTGCCCCGCGCCGCCCCAGCCTACCAAAAGAGATACATACTGTTTACCATCGATAGAATATGTAACTGGTGGAGCTGATATTCCTAAACCTAACTCCACGGCCCACAGTTCATCGCCTGTTAAGGCGTCGTAGGCAGCGAAGCGACCATCCGCCCTTCCTTGAAAAACTAAATTTCCGGCGGTCGTCATCGTTCCAGCGTTCCATTGAGGCGGTTGAAGGTGTTTCCATCGAACTTCATGTTTCAAAGGATCCCACGCCATAAGATATGCAGCTCCAGCATCCGCTGCAGAGTCTTCGGTATTAAACTCTATTCCAACGCTGACTCTGAATGACGGTGAACGCCAGGCTTTCAAATCGATTTCTGAATCCTTGAAAAGAGCAGGCATTTCGATCGTGGGTAGATAAACCAATCCTGTATCAGGATTATAAGACATAGCATGCCAATTATGTACGCCGAAAGCGCTCGGCCACACTAGCTCTTCTCCATCTTCATATCTAGAACCTTCGGTCTCAACCGGTCGTCCAGTTTTCAAATCGACATGGGACGCCCATGTAACCTTGCCAATTTTTTCTGCCGAAAGAAGCTCCCCATTCTTTCGGTTAATGACATAGAAAAAACCGTTTTTAGGTGCGTGCATCAGAGCTTTTATCGTCTGTTTACCGAATTTAAGATCGGCCAACACGATATCCATATTCGAGTTATAGTCCCAAGTTTCACCCGGTACCGTTTGATAATGCCACTTATAGGCTCCACTATCGGCATCAAGCGCCACAATCGAGCAAAGGAACAGATTGTCTCCTCCGTCCGGAGATCTAATTTTCTGATTCCACGGCGAACCATTTCCGGTACCTATTAGAAGCTGGTCAAATTCTGGGTCGTAAGTAATTCCGTGCCAGGTATTCCCACCACCACCATGCTTCCACCATTCCCCTGTCCAGGTTTTAGCTGCCATTTCCATCGCTTTACTTTCAAACCCGTCAGCCGGATTACCTGGCACGACCCAAAAACGCCACGCCATTTCTCCAGTTTCAGTATCGTAAGCAGTAACATATCCTCTAGCTGCTTCCTGTTCAGTGCCTCCATTTCCGATGATCACCTTGTCTTTGAAAATTTTTGGAGCACCAGTAATGTAGTAGGCCTTCCTGGGGTCAATCGTCATAGTTTCCCATATTTTTTTTCCATTTTTAGCATCTAATGCCACGAGCCTTCCATCAATCGTAGAAATGATGACTTTTCCTTTCCACAAAGCTAATCCTTTATTTTGGTCCCACATAATCTTCAATCGACCTCCAGCATGTTTGATAGACTCAGGATCATATTCCCAGATCAGTTCTCCAGTTTTTGCATCTACAGCCCGAGTTTTAGAATAACTACCCGTAAAATAGATAACTCCATCTACAACCAAAGGTGTTCCCGTCAATGAACGGTCTTCCGGCAATTCCATTACCCATTCCAAACCTAAACCCTTCACAGAATCAGCGTTAATTTCTGTCAGCGGACTATAACGTTGTTCGCTATAGTTCCTACCGAAAGCGGCCCAATTGCGTCCGTCCCCCATCACACTCAACGTTGCATCATTTACCTCAGCTGGACTTGCAGATGCGATTCCGTAAACACCTAAAAGTAAAGACGTAAAGACCAAAACTCTCATAACATCTGACATTTTGAATTCCCTCTCTTCAAAGATTAAACACTGACCTATCTGCTAGTATACTCAAAGGTCTCACCGATAAGCTAACATCCCATTTCATTTTCAGGACTCAATCGGCTGGTTTTCATATTAGGATATAATTTCTATTACTGCCAATTGGAATAACGCTTCATCCTATTTCGTGAAATAGATAAAACTTTGCTGTAGAATTAGATTGTTAGCTGAATAAAAGATATACCCGTTTTCAATTTGAAAAACACTGTTAATTCTCATGGAAAACTTACACTTCAATACCAAATTTGTGGATTGTTTGCCCGGAGATCCGGTGGAAGAGAATTATCGAAGGGAGGTTGTTGGAGCCTGCTATTCTTTTGTAAAACCCAAAAAGAACAAAGGCCCTCATTTAATCGCCTCTTCCAAAGAAGTAGCCAACTTACTCGACATAAACGCCGAATCGTGTCAGACCGATTTGTTCACGGATATCTTTTCCGGAAATAAAATGGTCGATGGAATGAAACCGTACGCCATGTGCTACGGCGGCCACCAATTCGGAAACTGGGCAGGCCAACTAGGGGATGGTAGAGCCATTAATTTAGGAGAAATAATTAATTCTCGAAATGAATCTTGGACCATTCAACTAAAAGGATCAGGAGAAACACCTTATTCGAGAAGCGCAGACGGGTTAGCTGTACTCCGGTCGTCAGTCAGAGAATTTCTATGTAGTGAAGCTATGTTTCATCTTGGGATTCCGACCACAAGAGCGCTCAGTCTGATTGGCACTGGCGAAGAGGTTATGCGAGATATGTTTTACGATGGAAACCCGAAACTCGAACCAGGCGCAGTAGTTTGTCGTGTCGCGCCCAACTTCCTTAGATTCGGAAATTTTGAGCTACTTGCCTCACGAAGGGATAACGATTTACTCGACAAGCTAGTCGAGTTCACAGTCAGAAATTATTTCAAGGACATTGAACCTCCCTCCACTCTTACCGAAGAGAAAAAAATAATATGGTATAGCGATTGGTTCACAGAAGTGTGTCGACGATCCGCCATGCTAATGAGTCAGTGGATGCATTTTGGGTTTGTCCATGGGGTGATGAACACTGACAACATGTCTATATCTGGACTCACAATAGATTACGGTCCGTATGGATGGCTGGAAGGCTATGACCCCATGTGGACTCCTAACACCACAGATGCCCAAGGCAAACCATATTGCTATGGGCGGCAACCTGACATTGCGCTTTGGAATCTAGCACAGCTTGCTAACGCATTGCTTACCATCATTCCAGACGAAGAGGCATTGAGACGCGGACTAAATTATTATCGTGAAACATATGCAATGTACTGGCGCGAAGGAATGGTAAAAAAACTGGGTTTCGAACAGATTGAGAAAGAGGATGATGTTCTTATCGAGGAGCTACTTTCAGTTTTGAGTTCGGTAGAAACCGACTGGACCCTCTTCTTCAGACTACTCGCTAAATTTGATTTGGACGAAGAAATACCGAGAACCGACCAAATAATAAGAACGATAGAACCGGCGTTATACAGCTCAGTTGAAAGCAACAGCGAATATTTGAACCTACTTCTGGACTGGTTCCATAAATATCGAGCCAGAGGAGTACGGTCTGCGATAACCAAGGGAAAAAGAGCAGCCCTAATGAATTCCGTTAATCCAAAATTTGTTCTTAGAAACTACCTGGTGCAAATAGCAATTGAGAAAGCTTCTGAAGGTGATTTTTCTACTATCAATGAATTACTTGATGTCGTTCGACAACCCTATTCTGAACAGTGTGATCAAGAAGAAAACTATGGGAGAAAAAGGCCTGAATGGGCTCGTAGAAAGGCCGGTTGTTCAATGCTTTCGTGTAGCTCGTGAAAGCTGACCTAGTGATTTCCGAAGCTCTGCTGCCGACTAAACCTAACTACGATGGAGGGTCCATAGTCAATTTGATGACATCCATCATCAACGCATTAAAAAAAGACTCCAATATAAACGATAGATTATACCAACCTTTGAACAATTTCCCTTCTCACAAGTTGACTGACACTAAAAGAATTGCACTAATTGTAGTTGATGGTCTTGGCCAAAACTTATATTCGACTCTACGAAATCGTCATTCCTTAGAAAAATGGGCATTAGACCCCATAACCTCGGTATTCCCTCCGACAACTGCCTCTGCGATCACTACCTTTTTAACAGGTACTGCCCCCCAACAACACGGCTTAACAGGTTGGTACATGTATCTGAAAGAGTTAACGACAGTTGCGACAATACTACCTTTCGTTTCTAGGGAAAATAATTATGATTTAGAACAACTTGGAGTGAGACCGTTAGATTTGACTGACTGCCGCGCGTTAAGTGAGAGCATCACCGTAAAATCAGCCTTTCTCCAACCCTCGGAGATTTATGATTCGGCTTTTAGTCGGTCCTTAACACCTAACGCCTTGAGGAAGGGCTACCGAAATTTCGAGCAATTCCGAGAGTTTTTAGAAGGCTTCATAACGGGAAAGCCTGACCTAGACTATTTGTACGCTTACATTCCTAATATTGATACTCTCGCACACAAGTACGGCCCCTACAGCGAAGAGGTGGATCTTGAATATGTAAAGATCGCAAGCATGCTATCCAGTCTATGCGAACTTTCTGATAAAACCGGCACCTTATTGTTAATAACGGCAGACCACGGATTTATACATAACCCGAAAGATAGACGGATTATAATGGCTGAACATCCGGCCTTAAAAGAGATGCTTACGTTGCCTTTATGTGGAGAACCCAGAACAGCTTACGCCTATGTGAAAGCCGATAGAAACAACGACTTTTTACAATATATAGAATCCCATTTACAGGAGGCTGTGGAAGTCAAACTTCCTTCAGACATGATGTCACAAAATTGTTTTGGTAAAGGGCCACCGCACAAAAATATGAACGATCGGATAGGTGACTACATCTTATGCATGAAAGAGAACTATGCTATTTACGATCCGTTACTTCGAGAAAATGTTCCTTCATTGCTGGGCGTGCATGGAGGGAGCAGTTATTCAGAACAAGTGGTACCGCTTTTTTCAGCAGGCCCCTAAACCCGCCAAGTAGAACCAACTATTTTAAGTTATCTAGAGCCTAGTAAACCTCTGACATCATTAAGTTTTTTATTTTGTCTTTTTCTGGCTTCTAGAGCGTCTTCCATAGAAACTTTAACGAACCGAACCTTCTTGTTCGGTTGCAACTGCCCTATGGTGTCCATATCTGCGGAAATGACTGTCCCAACTTGAAAATAACCGCCCGCTGAAACTGCATCTCGATGCAGCACGATCGGTTCCAGTCCCGCCGGTACTTGAATGGATCCATACGGATAGGCACTATCAACTATATTAGACGGATCCGCCCCAGCACCAAAAGGTTGTTTCCGCTCAACAAATTTCATAGGCCTCCCGCCGGTAAACCTATAACCCATTCGATCCGCCTCAGTTGCGACACTCCATTCATCTCTAAAAAAATTACGACCGGCTTCTTCAGTCAATCGATGCCAATATAGACCAGGTAGTACTTTCAACTCTGTTAAATTTCCAATTTTCGGCCGTACAGAAGCCGGGATTGGAGGAAGAGAAATTTCAACATTCTTTTTTGGAAATAAATTTAGCACATCGCCCACACTTAACACCCTTCCTTTATATCCTCCCAGTATCCCCACGGTGTACGTCGACCGACTATCGAGCACTTCAGGTACATCGATACCTCCTGAAAATGCTATATAAACCCGAGCCCCATTTTTTATAAATCCAAATTCTAGGGTTTGATCCCTCTCTACTTTTATCGACTCCCACATATTCTGTTCTTTCCCGTCCAAAAAGACGGGTATTTCACCACCTGTAACGGCAATAATTGTCGGTTCAGTAAAATATAGCTTCGGCCCAAGAAAGGCGGCTTCTAGCCCGGCCGCTCCTTCGTCGTTGCCAACCAGTAAATTCGCGACACGGAATGAAAACCGATCCATCGCTCCCCCCATCGGGATTCCAAGTTGATAGTACCCAGACCGACCTAAGTCTTGCACACTTATAGCAACGCCTGCTTCTAGAATTTTAACTGCCATACAAAACTCCCGTTAATCGTTTGTTGTAGCCATCCATATCTTCCAGAAATTCTCGCAAATCGAACTGGACACTCTTCACGGGCGGCTCGTAAGTTCCTTTTTGTACGCAATTAACAATTTCATCGTATTCGGCACGCTGAATGGGACGAAATTTTACTATGTCACCCGGTTTCGAAAAAACCATAGAACCTTTAAAGTAAGAAGTAGGATTATCAGGTTCGAATATAGGCATGGGTGTAATGCCAAACATCTGATAGCCACCGGCACCTCTTACTGCGTAAATAGCTGCGAAACATCCCCCATGCCCAATGGTGTGTCTAGGAGTATCTGTTCTTGGTCGTACATATTTTGGCACCTCAAGCTGGCGCTCTCTTTCCACCATTTGATACAACCAAGGAACCCCACAAACGAAACCCACCTGAGAAACAAACCACGGAGACCTATGATGTGCATTTATAAACTGCTCGACCGACGACAGGCCATTTATACGGGCAGCATATTCTAAATCAGTGGCATTGGGATCTTGGCGGCGATCAGGAAACTGATTCATGGTTTCCCTAGTCCAAGGATCTTGATAAAACACTGGCATTTCCGTTATTCGGGTATTCAATACTGGCTCAGCGTTTTCTGCTTCTTTGTCAATAATTTTTATTTCTTCAAGTAATTTATCAGGATGAATTATATCGGGGTCGAAGCGCACTAAGTAGGCTGCATTACCGCCACAAGTTTCAATCACACCGGTCAATTGCTTCTCTCTTATTCGCTTCGTCGCGTTCAAGCTTTTGAAAAAGGATTCAAAAGACATGTCTTCAGAGCACTCACACAAAAGGTGTTCGTCTCCACCGAACGTAAAACGAGTCGACCTATCAGTCATTGTTATTTTTCCTTTGTTCTTGATCGCTTACCAACATGTTTTCTAAAAAGTTTATGTCAAAATTTCCAGCCTGGATTTGTTTTTCACTTACAAGCCGTTTATGCAGTGGAATAGTCGTTCTGATCCCTTCGATTATAATGTCATCTAAAGCTCTATCCATTTTCTCAAGGGCAGCCGCCCTTGATGAGCTTGACACGATAAGCTTACCTAGTAAAGAATCATAGTAAGGGGGTACCGTGTATCCTTCAAATAACATGCTGTCGAATCTCACTCCCGCACCTTCAGGAGGCAGGAAGCGATCAACACAACCGGGTGACGGGAAGAAGTCATTAAATGGATCCTCTGCATTAATTCGACATTCGATCGCGTGTCCAGTCTTCTGTATCTTCTTTTGAGTAAGGGGTAATTCGCCTGTACTCGCTATTTCTATCATAACTCGCACCAAATCAATGCCGGTTATCATTTCAGTCACCGGATGCTCCACTTGTATTCGAGTGTTGACTTCAATGAAATAGAATTCGGTGGTTCTCGTATCGTATAAAAACTCCACTGTACCAATTCCAACATACCCCGCTTTCTGGGCGATAGACAAAGCCGCTTCACAAATTCGGTTCCGAATGTCATCAGAAATACCAATTGCCGGAGCCTCTTCCCAAACTTTTTGCCGACGACGTTGCACGGAACACTCCCGTTCGAAACAGTGGACGTAACTCTTTCCATCACCCATAAACTGGACCTCGACGTGTCGAGCATTCTCAACGACTTTCTCGAGATAGAGAGTTCCGTCCCCAAAGGCGGCTTTAGCTTCAGCCGACGATATTTCTAGCATTTCCTTTAGCATTTGCGTGTTTGCCGCGACCCTTATTCCTTTGCCGCCACCTCCGGCCGCAGCTTTTATCATTACAGGGAAGCCTATCTGCGAGGCAAACGAAATGGCTTCCTCTGTAGTTGACACCCCCCCTTCAGTTCCGGGGACCACTTTAACGCCAGCTTCTACCGCCAATTTCCTAGCTTTCACCTTGTCGCCTAATATTCGAATACTTTCTGAGTTCGGTCCCAAAAAGATTACACCAGACTTTTCTACATTTGCTGCAAACTCGGCATTTTCCGATAGGAAACCGTAACCTGGGTGTATCGCGTCCACCTTCGATGAACGAGCGGCCTCTAATATAGCTTCGTGATTGAGATACGATTTGAGTGCTTGAGGCGGGCCAATATTGATCGACTCATCTGCCATTTTGACAGCTAGCGAATCCCGATCAGCTTCACTGTAGACCTGGACAGAGCGTATGCCCATTTCTTGACATGTTTTAATAATTCTGACTGCAATTTCACCGCGATTAGCTATTAAAACGGATTTCAACTTTCTCCTCCTTCTACCACGTGCTCAATGATCATTTTGATTAAATCTAACGGTAATGTTCTCCAGCAGTAAAACTCACCCCATCAGCCAGAACTCCTTTGCCAGGCACGTAATTAACTTCTATTCTAGTTCCTATGGGATCTTCAAAAAGCACGAAATAGTATCCTGGAGCCCACTCGCCATCCCTAGGCTTCTCAATCACTTTTGCCTCCATCTCGACGAGAAACTTATAAATTGCATCAACATCTTCCTTGGACTTCGATCTCAAGCAAAAGTGGTGAAGGCCAACTTTCCGTTGTTCAAAAACGTCATCTTCGTACTTAGGCGAACATCTCGAAATACCGACAGCAGTACGACTACCTACAAAATAAATATACTCTTCCCCGTCAAATACCTGTTCCATGCCTAGAAAAGGCATCAATTTTTTATAGAACGGCTTGCAGTCGTTCCATTGACTAACATTTATCACCAGGTGGGCCATCCCATTTAGACTAATCATTGTTTCTCCTTTTCTTTTTTGAACACCCAAGGGGCATTTTAAAAGATCACTATAAACCAAACAATCGTCACCACGATCCAACTTACCTCGTTACCAATCTCACCAACAACTACGCCAATTCTATGCTTATCCCATTGACTTTTTTGTACTGACATCCAAATCTGTCCTATCCGCATCATAATAATAAAATGTCCGACTAGGATGGTATACATGGCTATTCCTTTTCCGCCATGAAGCCAAATGTTGACAGCCAAGGTAAGTTGTGGAACTAATTTAAAAAGGAGCCCCATACCCCCTCGGATGATTGGATCTAAAACCGATAAGCCTTGGAAAAAGGCATAAGCTAAAAGCAAGAACATCCCGACGCCGGTGACACAAGCTGTGACTGTATCGATTTCGTTCCACAAAGCGCCTTCTACCAGTAGAGTGAAAAAAGAAAGGCCAATCACCAAAGTCCACGTCGAATAGATTCCAACAGTTTGTCTAATCACTCGATCGGCTTCTTTCTTAGAAGCACCGATCACTAACCCTAAATTAATTGCCACAAAAGCGAGCCATAGACCCATCCAGGTTATACTGGCACCCTCTACAGATAACAATAAGGTGGAGACTTGCGCATACCCAAACCATAATGCCGCAACTATCTGTACCAAAAAAAACGAATCACCTAGTCTATTATTCTTATCAAACAAAGTAGAATCTGCAATTTTCAATGATGGATTGCTGTCCCTCATGTACCTAGGTTTTCCGGATCTTTCTGAATTGGGAAATCAATCCTTGGCTAACTTTTCGTTGAAACATCGAACTAACTCTATAAAGTAACCAAGCCATAACAGCATAACCTGGAAAAACAATAACGCTCTTATTGTTTTTAACACCTATTAATATCCTGCGCACCGCTTTTTCTGTTGGCACCTTCTCAAATGGTAACTCCGCGTTAAGAAACTTATCTCTGTCTATGTTGATAGATTCTGTTGACGAATAAATATTGGATTCCACAAACCCTGGGCAAACAGCACTTACCTTAACGCCTAGTTCTTCGCCTTCTACTCTCAGACTAGTAGAGAGTCCGACAACGGCGTGTTTAGTCGCCGCATACGGAACATTAGTTGGGAACGGCACTAAACCAGATAGAGACGAAATATTAACAATGTGACCAAAACCTTGCTTCGCCATCAATTTATAACCGACATCGCAGCCGTGGATAACACCCATTAGATTCACTTCAACTACTCTCCTCCAATGAGAAATATCATAGTCCCTTGCATCAGCAGCTACAGCAATACCAGCGTTATTAAAGAGGTAGTCTATTTTGCCATGTCGAGAAAAAGCTCCGTCAATATATCTTTGAACCTGCGAATATTCAGTTACATCAACAACACAGTAATCTTCGGGCTCAGCGATCCTTACTAGTTGCGCGGTCTCGTTCAAACCGCTTTCGTCTAAATCTGAGATAACTAACTTAGCCCCTTCACCTGAGAGACTGACTGCTAATTGGCGACCAATTCCAGAACCTGCCCCTGTTATCAGGCACACTTTATTCGAGAAATTCAAAATTCAACCTCCTTTATAACTCGCTATGCCATAAGAAAACGGATAGAACCTATTGAATCGAAGTAAATCTTGTCGACACTGGATAAAGTTGGCGCTATCGCTTAAGTTAGTCGTAATGTTAAGCTAAACACTCAAAATTACCCAGAGAATTATGATGGAATCAAAAGGCTGTGTCGAAATTCGGCCGGAGAAAGACCCAAAAGCCTGTGTTATTTGGCTCCACGGGCTAGGAGCTAATGGCCACGACTTCGAACCCCTTGTACCCTTCCTTAAAATCGATGCTACTTTGCCGATCTGGTATGTTTTTCCGCACGCGCCTTCAATTCCGGTAACCATCAACAACAATTTTGAGATGCCCGCCTGGTATGACATTTATAGTTTAGATGGAGGTGCAAAGATAGATGAACTGGGAATAAGAAACTCTTCTGGCAGAATAGCGAACTTGATCGAGGAGGTAGTACGAGAGGGAGTCCCACCAGATAAAATTATTATAGCTGGCTTTTCTCAAGGAGGAGCAGTCGCCATTGAAACCGCTTTAACATACCCAAGAAGATTAGCTGGATTGATAAGTCTCTCAAGCTATTTTCCAACTTACAAAACCATCGAAACCGTTGAAGCAAACAACAATTTGCCGATTCTAATATGTCACGGGACTGAAGATCCAGTGGTAGCTGAAGATAAGGGTGAAAAAACCTACCGAACGCTTACACAGATGGGATACAAAGTTGAATACAAGACTTATAATACGGAACATAATGTTATACAGGAAGAGTTGGAAGACATCGGTGATTGGATCGAGCTCCGTTTTACTGATTCAGCCTAACCTTCTTACCAGACTATTTAGTAAAATTAGATAAATCAGCATCTAACCACATAATACGGAGAGAGACATGGATTTCGGTTTTGTTTTTATGGGCGACTGTCACATACACGGAGATGTAAAATACGCGGAAGATAAAGGATTTTCGCACGCGTGGCTTTATGATACTCAGATGTTGGGAAGTGAAGTCTACGCTTCACTTGCACTGTGTGCTGATAGGACTGAAAAGATAATTTTGGGACCCGGTGTTACTAACCCTAAATCGAGAATCGCACCTTTATCAGCTTGCGGAATGGCCACAATTAACTCGCTAGCGCCTGGAAGAGTTGTCATGGGCATTGGGACTGGGAATACAACCCGTAGAACTATGGGAATGCCGGCGGCGCGGATTGCTGAGTTGGAAGACCATATCAGAGTGTGTAAAGGTCTATTTAAAGGCGACATAGTCGATTACAGTGAAGGAGATCGCCATCGAAAGATAAAATTTTTGAACCCTGATCTCAATTATTACAATATCAAAGACGAGATTCCTATATATATTGCCGCGAGTGGTCCTAAGGTAGCACAAATGGCTGGGAGAATAGCTGACGGAGTGATTCTTTTCGGCGCCGTTCACCCCGACTTGGTAAAGTGGATGGTTGATAACGTTCGTAATGGTGCGGAACAAGCAGGTAAAAACCCAGAAGACGTGTACGTCTTGTCTATGACTGCCTTTTATTTAACTGACTCGAATGAAGAAATAGAATCGAAGAAAGTACGGGAAGCGGTCGGGCCCATGGTCGCATCAAGTAGTAACATTTTTGCACTGTCTTGCCACCAAAATCCGGACTTATTGCCAGCAGAATTGAGAAACGAACTGGTGGGTTTCACTGGTGTTTATAAAGAACCCGATGAGCCTGTGGAAACCCGTCATCTAAAACTTTATTCGGGTTACCTCCAACATCTCAAAGCGGAGCACGAAGCCTTGATGACCAAAAAAATTATCCAGGCTACCACCCTCACGGGCACCAAGCAGGAAGTACTTGATATGATAGAGGCGATGAAAGATGCCGGTGTAAATCAAGTGGCCATTCAACCAATTCGTCCCACTAGAGAGGTGGTCGATGAGGTCGCTGCAGAGATAATACCTCATTTTTAACAAAGTATTATTCCTTAAGAAAATTGAGAATCCAATTCCTAATGAGAAAATTATCTGGGACTAATTCCAGAGAAGCTTCCGCATTTAGCCTAACGTTATTCGGAAGAATTGCTACTCGTTCTCCGATCAACGCCGAAATATATTCTCTCTCAAATTCTGGATGCCCCTGTATACCCAGAGTATGTTCATTAAATTCGACTAGGAAATTCTCGCAATAATCGGTACTAGCCAAATTAATAGCTCCCGGAGGCAGGCGAACAATTTGTTCTTGATGAAAAGCTGGAACAATTAAATTTACTCCAGAATCGGCCATCCAGATCCTCTTTTCGACAATGTGGAAGTTTTTACAACCTACACCCCAGCCTGTTTTTGAGAAGTCGACCACACCTCCTAAAGATTTTGCAATTAACTGATGTCCGAAACAAATCCCTACCATTGGAATTTTCTTTGCGCTGAGCACTTCGATTAAAGATTTCAAGTCTGAAATCCATACTGAATTGTCGTTCACCGAAAACCTGCTACCAGTTACCACGTATCCTTCAAGAGCTTCCAGATTACTAGGCAGCTCCCCCTTACAAACATCGAAAACTGACCATGCAATTTCTTTCCCAAATACAGAGAATGCCGATTCATACATCTCGGGATAATCTTTGAAATGAGCAGTTAGGCCATCGGGCACATGGTCACATAACAAAAGACCTAATTTCATTTCCATAAACAGAATTCTACTTTAGAAAGATGATCTATAAAATAAATTCTTTTCAATTCGGTTGCCTGATAGAATGTTAACCTTCTATAAGGGGCTAAGGACACCCTAGGATTTTAATCAATGAAAAAATCTGTATTAACCGTTATATCCGACCCAGTTTGCCCGTGGTGCTTTATTGGTAAAAATCGCCTTGACCGCGCGATCAAATCCCTTCCTGAAAACATAAATTTAGACGTTCAATGGAATCCTTTTGAGCTGAATCCAACATTATCGAAGTCTGGAATGAGTCGAGATGACTACCTCAGAATTAAATTTGGATCGACTCGTGCCGCTAATAAAATATATGACAACATTGCTTTCACAGCGTGCTCAGATGGAATAATCTTAAACCTGGACTCGATCACCAGAACCCCTAATACTAGAGATGCTCATAAGTTAATTCTCTATTCACAAAAACTTAGAGTTCAAGATAAATTGGTACACAATCTATTTAAAGCTTATTTGATTGACGGACTGGACATAGGGAATCTCGATACGCTTGTACAGATAGCAAGACAGTCCGGTATCTCAACTAAAGAAGCTAAAAACACCCTCTTAAATAAAAACCTTCATTCTGAAATCGAAAAACTAGAAGAAAAGGCGACCGAAATGGGGATCATGGGAGTGCCCGCGTTCTTGTATAATGACCGCTACCTTTTTTCGGGCGCTCAATCTGTTGAAACGATTAAGTTTTCCATCATCAAAGCTTTCGATAAAAATCTCTCTTGAAAAACGTTAAACAGATTCCTTGCGCTCAAAACGACTGGAGAGCGGATATCGCTGGCCTTATCATAAATAGTCACGAAACTATTGTCGGTTTTCCTTTAATGAATTCAAATTCTGCCGGCGCAGTATCTGCTAGAGAACTCTTCAATTTAGAAAATGCGGTGTTAGCTCACGACACCCAGACAGATCCTATTTTTCGTTACGCTAACCTATCCGCGCTCGCCCTTTTCGAATATACTTGGGAAGAATTGATAGAGCTTCCGTCCAGGCTATCCGCCGAACAAGAAGCCCAATCCAAACGTGATCAAACGATGCGAACAGTCTTACGGGATGGATATATCAGCAACTATAACGGAGTGAGAATAACTAAATCTGGCAGACGTTTTGTTATCGAGAACGCGACAATCTGGAACTTAGTCGAAGATAACGGTAGTCCGGCAGGGCAGGCAGCAACCTTTAAAACACACCACGGCCTCTAAATATTAATAATGTTGTGAAAAAGAAACGATTTCAAAAACAATTGTAACAAGGGGATCAGATTGGGAGGGGAAAAAACTGTTTTAATAACTAACGACGATAGTATCGATTCACCTTTCCTAGAATTGGCGATTAATTCGTTAGCAGATTTTTGCGAAATTCTAATCGCTGTCCCAGCTACAGAGCACAGTTGGAAAGGAAAATCGATGACCAGACATGGCTCCTTAAAAATCGCGGACACCAAAATTGGAGACCTCGAAGGATGGGCGATAGAAGGCACACCAGCAGACTGTGTCAATTTAGCCATACATAATTTAACTCCCAAAAAACCTGACCTGGTTATCTCAGGAATTAACATAGGCAAGAATATTGGCTTGGGTTTTTGCTTGGCTTCGGGAACAGTAGGCGCGTGTTTGGAGGCTAATATAGCAGACATACCTGCTATTGCTTTGTCTCAAGAACTCGTTCCTTCGGATTTTCTTTTCTGGGATAAACACCGTCGATTCCCCGAAAAAACGGAACGCTTCGTTCAAGAGACCATCCCAAAAAATTGCGCTTTAGTGTGGGATAAGTTTGGGAAAATCGAATCTCGACGCCCCATTACGTGGAATATAAACTTTCCATACAAAGCCAGCACGGAAGCCACTATTGCCTACACAAAATTGAGCCGAACTTTTTATGGGAAATGCTTCAATGACGACGGAAATAATAGTTACAAGTTCGGGTTGGCAAAGGCAAATATTGATAATAAAGCGGGTACCGATGTGGCCGCACTTGAAGCGGGAAAGATTAGCGCAACTCTCATAGATATGACCACGATAGGACAGGTACTTCCTACTTCTGTTAGTAATTAACCTCGACGGCAAAACACAAGTAATCCATTATTTCTGCCGTTTGTACAAACTGCTTAATAGAAAACTCCAAGAATGAAGTGTGATAAAGCTGCCTATCTGGAAACCCGTATCGAGCAATAAAACTTTTCCTTTTCAATTCGTCGATAAGCGGATGTCCTTTGTCAAAGCCCCGAGGGGGTCTAATCAAACTATCGCCGATAAAACGCCAATTTTTTTTAAAAGATTTATCATTGATCGCGTTAGCCCAAGCACTTGGATTATCCGCAATAAATTCCCTTATCTTTAATAAGGAGCGTGACTCTGGGCGCCAAATACCGGCGCCTAAAAAACAGTTCCCTGGTTCCAAATGAACGTAAAAACCTGGTGCGTGGACGTCTTTCCCCTGAACATGGCGAAATTGGATTCCTACATTGGTTTTATAAGGGGTCTTATCTTTCGAAAAACGAGTGTCCCGATAAACCCTCATTAGCGAACCACCAACTTTCTTTGGAACAGCCAAAAAATAGCTAGATAGCCTTTCAGATATAAGCGGTCCCATATCTTCAATAAAATTGAGCGACGGTATACGAATAAGATTTTCGTATCGACTCTTATTTTCTTGAAACCAAGCCCGGTTATTGTTTTCCTTTAGCTCAGATAAGAATTCCAAAGACTTTTTAGGAAAGCCTCGAAAAACCGTCGTTGAAGATTCAACTAAACTCATTAATTTTCCCGACTTACTAAATAATAGTTTTTATTAAACGATTCTAACCTCTACCTTAAACCCAGAGTTCCAGGATTTATAACTCTTTCAGGGTCGACCACATCTTTTACGCCATTTAGTAGCTTTCGAAGAGGCTCATCCATCATCTCTTGGAATGGATAGTATTTACCAAGTTGTAGATGACAACAGCCATTTGCATCGTAAAGGTCCCTCAATCCTTCGCGAAGTCTTAGAGCGACCGCTCTTTTTTCTTCATCCGGCGGTATCGTCTTCCATTTATTTGCAAAATCTTCTTCGATCAAACTTAATCTAAATTCCCCTAATTCATCGTGCCAATAAATACTAGGCTCAATAACAAACTCTGTTCCAGAAAAACAAGTTAAGTAAGAACTATGGATATTTAACTCTTCCATCGTGCTTCTGTGTTTTTCAAAAAATCCCTCTGTCAATCTTCCAATCTCGACCGCCTTGGAAAGGGGCATAAAGCCATGTATTGGTAGCCACAACTCTCCTTGAGCACCTAACAAAACCGTTCTGACACCTCCAAAGGGTTGGGCTCTAAAAGCTGTCGGAAGGGTATTATCGATTTCAGTACCATCCTGTCTCAAACAGACGTCTCTAGCGGTTTGCAATCCCTTATAAGCTACATCTCGGTCATAACTATCAAACGTCATATGTAAAGAATAATTGACTTTTTTAAGAAAACCTTTTCCGCTAGTCGCTAACTTGAACGAACTCCAAAGTCCTTTTATCCCACCTTCCTTAACGGCCACGTCTCTCAAAACAGCCAAACCTTCCCCAAAAGTAAAGCCCAGATTTTCAAAACTATCATTATAGTAAGGATCGAATCCGTAACACTCGGCACAAATTCTCTTTCGAGCGAGAATGGTTTGAGTTTGGAGCATAGCGTCTAGAGTATCAAAGGCGAAAGACATAAAAAGAGTAACAGCAGGCGCTTCGATTAATCTCAATGTAACTTCTGCCTTGACACCGAAGGCTCCCGTATCAGCCGTAAATATACCGGTCAAATCTGGACCAAAATGCCGCCAAAACGGTGAACCATGCTTATGGGCTGCCGAGCCTGTCTGCAGTAGCGTACCGTCAGCCAGCGCCACTTTTAGACCTAAAACGCTTTCAGCTGCGGTATTATAGGTTCCTGATCCTAAGAAAAGGCTGTTTTGGGAAATTGTCCCGCCCACCGTAGCATACATTCCAGATAGCGGCCCAAAGTAAGGCGTGCGTAAATCCTGCTCCGCAAGCGCCTCATATAGTTTTTTCCAGGTACAACCAGATTCTACAGTAACGTACATATCCTCAGAATTAATTTCTAACACTTTATCCATTGAGCGCATGTCCACCAGCATGCTACCCGAATTCTCTGGTTGATAACCTCTAGTGTAAGACATGCCACCACCTCGGGGTACCACACTCATACCCGAATCAGTGGCCACTTTAACGCAATCCGCGAGTTCTTTGGCGTTCCTCGGTCGGACTACAATTTCTGCAATCTCACCTTTAGTACAACTCAGGTCAGTAGAGTAAAATTTTCTATCTTTTTCGCTAGTCAGTACGCACTCACTACCGGCAATTGTCTTCAGTCTGGCAACGACGTTTTCTTTTTTATCCATATGACTATCCTTTCGTCACTTCGCGTTTTTGCGGTTCTTTCATTTGGTACGGCATTCTACTAGCAAAACTAATGTGATTTAGGGTCGATAGGTGGAGAAAATCCTGTTTCCGCCAAACATCTCCCCTTAATCGATTCTAGATCACCACCCTTATCAAATATTTTTTGGTTCTCGACTGCGTTGCTCATCTGTTCTCTTAATTCTTCAGTGGCAACTTCGTTTACCGACCCATCCTCGTCTATTACCACTCCAAATTCCTTCGCCCCTCTTTGAGTGACTAAACCTTTCTTAACGTCTAAGACAACTCTTTCTATTTCTCGTTCAAAAGGGTTCCCCCAACCACCTCCACCCCAAGTTTCGAAGAGCAACAAATCGTCGATTTCTACCGACACTCGGTCGCATTTTGATGGCACCAATTTCTCCTCCCCGGATGACCGTATTAAAACTTTTCGGCTCCGCTGCCCAGGTTTTCCACCGTTGACGCCCCAAGGATATGTTAACCAACGATCGTCATGAATCGATATCTCTCCTTTTTCTAAAAATCTATATCCTACCCTGACCCCATTTCCCCCTCTGTTAAAACCTGGTCCTCCTGAATCTGGAATGGTCTCATATTGCTCAATCCTCAACGGAAAATAGCTTTCTAAAAATTCATTTGGAACATTAGTGAAGCTAGGCCACAGGGAATGGCCGTCAGCACCGTCACCCATAGGTCTGCCTGGAATCCCACCAAACCCTATCTGATATAACTGATACCACTTACCGTTTCGATCGTAACCTGAATACATAAAGTGAGGGCTGTCTGAAAATCCTGCAGCACACATCAAATCTGGCGAACCTTGCCCAAGTAACCCACCTATGATGTCAAATACTCTACCTAAAGCATGAGTCCTGCAGGATAAAGCCGCCGGAAATTTGGGTTTTAAGAGTGAACCTTCAGGGATCCTAACTTCCATCAAATCATAAAATCCGTCGTTGAACATTATTTGAGGATCGAAAACCATTATCATAAATACGCCGCAAAACATTTTGAACATTTCTTCGTTAAGATAAAAATTTATCGAGCCTATTGATTGCGGATCAGTCCCTTTAAAATCAAAAATCACTCTCCCATCTTCTCGCCACATCGTACACGCCAATTTATAAGGACCGAACCCCATTCCATCGTCACAAATATAGTCTTCAAAATAAGTTTTTGTCTCTGGAATAGAATTGGATATCAATTGCTGCATCGCTCTTCGATTACGTGCTAGTAACTCATCCATTGCAGAATAAAAAATATCATCCCCAAAACGATTACTAAGCTCGATGCACCTTTTCTCCGCTGTTCTACAAGCAGCTACAATAGCGTTGAAATCACTACGGTTCCAATGGGGTAAACGACAATTATGAAGTATGAGGTTTAACAGATCCTCTTGAAGCACACCCTGTTGATAAATTTTTGTAGGCGGTATCACTATACCTTCTTCGAAAATTTGCCTCGCATCCGTCGGCAAACTACCTGGCACCTTCCCTCCTATGTCCGTCATGTGTCCAAACATCGCTGACCATCCTATCAGTCTCTTATCCTTGTAAATCGGAATCAATACAAGCCAATCGTTAGCGTGGCTGATCGCCCCATCACAAGAATAGGGGTCCGTCGTTAGAAATATATCTCCTTCTTCAATGGTTCCTTCATAACTATTCATGAACCCATGTATAAAGGATCCAAATTGCCCAACCACCATTTTTCCGTCTCTATTAGCAATCATTGGAAATTCATCGTGTTGCTCTCTGATACCTGGAGACATCGCTGTTCGGAAAAGCACAGCATCCATTTCGTAACGAGCATTTTTTAACGCATTTTCAATGATGTCTAAAGCTACAGGATCTACCGTAGTATGTTTTAGCGGTTCCCGATTTCTTTCTACTAATGTCGCACCCATCATTCAATCCTCAACCGGTGTTATTAGAATGTTCCCATAATCGTCGACGTTAGCTTGACAACCGGGCAGAACAAGTGTGGTCGAGTCCATTTCAGTAATTACAGCAGGACCGACGACCTCCGATCCGGAAGGTAATCTTTTCCGATCCAGAAGTGGCGCCAGAATCTTCTCACCTTCAACGATCACCTCTTGTCGTCCGTACTCAGCACCCGGATCCATTTCTCTCGTCAATGACATGACCGGCTTAATCGTAGACGCTGGACTCAACAAAACAGCTCTCAAATTTACTATTTCAACTTCGTGCTCCAGTGAAAACGTGAACAACCGTTCGTGAATCAAATCAAAATCTCGTTTTAAGCAAGTGAGCGGTTCATCCAAATCTTCAAGATTAATTTCGACCGGTAAAGTCAACCCTTGGCCCTGATACCTCAAGTCTGCCTCAAACGTTGACTCCGTCTTGCCACGCTCGCCTCCACTAAAACGTTGTGACGCAATTACGACCAAATCAGATAATATTTCCCGTAATTCAGTCGCTGTTATTAAGCCAACCGATCTGATCACCGTTCTCGAGGCCTCTTCTCTGGACCTAGTAGTCGCGTCCCCGTAAGCGCACAAAACCCCGGGTCCAGGTGGCACAATAACGGGCCATGATCCCATCAGTTTCCCCAAGGCATTGGCATGCAAAGGTCCGGCGCCTCCAAACGCAATTAACGCAAAGTCTCTCGGATCATATCCTTGTTCAATCGAAACAAGCCGCAAGGCTCCAAACATATTCTCATTAACTATGTTGTAGATACCTTCTGCTGTCCTTTCAATGGGAAGGCCCAACGACTCGGCAATTTTGGAGAGGGCTTTCTTCGCACCTTCAACATCTAATTTTAATTCCCCACCAAGTTGTGCCTGCTCAGGAAGATAACCTAAGACAACATTTGCATCGGTTACTGTAGGTTCAATACCTCCCTTTCCGTAACAAGCTGGTCCTGGTTCAGCGCCAGCGCTCTGCGGTCCTACTCTGAGAGCCTTTGTCAACTCTGGAACATGCACCACGGATCCTCCCCCAGCGCCAACAGTTCGGATATCAACAGACGGAGCTTTGACAGTTACGTCGCCCACTGTAGTCTCTCGACGCAAT
>CAZXQY010000022.1:0-31035 GCA_964642505.1 uncultured Gammaproteobacteria bacterium
GTTCAAACGGATAGTCACGAAGTTTTTGAAGACCGGGATTCATTCCTTTCCTTCTAATTAGAAAGCATTGCGCTAGTAGGTTTGTTGATGCTTCGTCCATTCGATTACGTACAATAGTTCTATTCTTTGGTATATTCTACACCAATCGGATTATCGAAGATAAAAAATAATGACGCACAAAATTTTAATTCTCCCGGGTGACGGTATTGGTCCTGAAATAAGTGAAGCGGCGGTTAAAATTCTCGAGTGCCTTCAGGACGTGGCAGGTTTCAAGTTTGAAACAGAATTGGGCCTTATAGGGGGGGCGGCGTTTGAGGATTCGGGTAATCCCTTGCCCGATAGCACGAAAGACTTAGCGAAGTCAGCAAACGGGGTTCTTTTCGGGGCGGTTGGAGGGCCAGATTGGGATAAATTAGATAGGAACTTGCGACCTGAAAGCGGTTTGTTGAGGTTCCGATCAGAATTAGATTTGTTTTGTAATCTGAGACCCGCGACTCTTTTTCCTGCGTTATCGGAATCTTCTGCTTTAAAATCGCATTTGATTTCAGGGCTCGATATGATGATCATCAGAGAACTGACTGGAGGGATCTATTTTGGGGAGCCTAGAGGAATAGAGGTCAAAGAAGATGGGGTTAGAGTAGGTTACAATACTTTGGTTTATGATGAAAATGAGATTTCGCGCATTGCTAAAGCAGCTTTAAAGGTTGCATCTAAAAGAGATTGTAAATTGTGTTCGGTAGACAAGGCTAATGTTCTGGAGGTATCTGAGCTTTGGAGAGAAGTGGTAAGCAAAGAAGCCCTATCTTTTCCGCAAATTACTTTGGAACACATGTATGTGGATAATGCCGCGATGCAGTTAGTAAGAGCCCCGAAACAATTTGACGTGATCGTAACTGGTAATATGTTCGGTGATATCTTATCTGATTTGGGGGCTATGCTCACCGGATCGATTGGAATGCTCCCTTCTGCGTCGCTTGATTCGGGTAATTTTGGACTGTATGAGCCGGTACACGGCTCGGCACCAGATATCGCTAACCGAAATGTGGCGAATCCCTTGGCCATGATTTTGTCAGTAGAAATGCTGCTCCGATATAGTCTTAGTGAAAAAACTTTAGCTAATTCTATTAAAACGGCTGTAGACGCAGTGTTGGCTGCGGGTTTTCGGACTAAGGACATAGCTTCTAAAGGTTCAAAAGTACTTGGAACGAATGAGATGGCGGTAGAGGTCTGTAAAAAATTAGAGAACGTATATGATGGCAAAACGTGATCGGCTTTATAACGTAGCTATCGTAGGCGCTACGGGTGCCGTGGGCGAAGTTATGTTGTCACTATTAAGTGATCGGAAATTCCCATATGGGAAGGTCTATGCACTTGCTAGTGCAAGATCGGCGGGCGAGAGACTATCAATCGGAGGCTCCACTATAGTTGTCTCTTGCTTGGAAGAATTCGATTTCAATAAAGCCGATATAGCTTTTTTTTCTGCTGGAGGCTTGGTTTCGAAAAAGTTTGTGCCTGACGCAGTAAAGGCAGGTTGTGTCGTGATTGATAATACGTCTGCGTTCCGGTACTGCGAAAAGATTCCCCTCGTTGTTACCGAGGTAAATGCAGGGGACATAAAATCTTATGAGGAAACCGGCATAATTGCGAACCCCAATTGTTCGACTATCCAAATGGTCGTTGCTCTTAAACCGATACACGACATAGCGGAGGTAACTAGGGTGAATGTGGCGACTTACCAAGCTGTTTCCGGGACGGGGAAGTCGGGTTTGGAAGAACTGGCTGTCCAAACCGGAAATATTTTAAATGCTCGTCCGGTGGAATCAGTTGTTTATCCTAAGCAGATAGCCTTCAACTGTATTCCTCATATTGATGAATTTCTTGAGAACGGGTACACGAGAGAAGAGATGAAGATGGTTTGGGAAACGAAGAAAATCATGGGTTGCCCCTCAATCAAGGTAAATGCTACCGCCGTGAGGGTTCCTGTGTTTTTTGGACATTCTGAAGCGGTGCATATAGAAACGTCTAGAAAAATCACTAGAGCTCAGGTAATCAAGGCTCTCGAGAAGGCTCCAGGGGTGAGTGTGGTGGACGTAAGAGCAGACGGAGGGTATCCCACTTCGGTTACGGAGGCAGTCGACAAGGACGACGTTTTTGTCGGTCGAATAAGAGAAGATATATCCCATCCTTCAGGAATAAACATGTGGGTGGTGTCGGATAATGTTAGAAAAGGTGCCGCTTTGAATAGTATTCAAATAGCAGAATTATTGATTCATGAGCACCTATGATGGTGTAGTTGATCGACGATGAAGAGTGAAGTGAAGTTAAAACCCAGGTTCCTTTTTGCATTAAAGGCTGTAGTGGTAAACTTGGCCCTATTTTGGGGTCAGGTTTCCTTTGCTGTGGGAATGGGTTCTATAACCACTACATCTTTTTTAAACCAAAATTTTGAGGCTAGGATACAGTTAAATGATGGGGACGAACTTGATTTGGAGAAAATTTCAGTTCGCCTGGCTAAAAGCGGTGATTTTGAACGCGCAGGGATACCATTTAGTTCCACGTTATTTAAGCTAAAGTTTTCTATTGAAGAGGAGTTTTTGCGACAACCCTATGTACGAGTTTGGTCGGATGTTCCTATCAACGATCCTTATCTGCACTTTGTTGTAGAATTGGCGCTCGAGTCGAGTTCCATATCGAAGGAATTCACAGTACTGGTTGACCCGGCAAGTTTTTTCGATCAGGCAGTTCCTAGCTCCCAAACCCGAAAACAAACTGGACCGGTAACTACCATAGGACCTATTGGAAGAAGGGACACTCTTTGGCCTCTTGCCGAAAAATATCGACCTGGCGATGAGTTTTCGGTTGAGCAAATGATGGTAGCTCTGGTTCAAAAAAATCCGTCTTCATTTGGTCGAAGTAATGTCAATATCTTACTTCAGGGTTCGACCCTAGTGGTTCCTTCAAAGGAAGAGATCTCTCGAAGCAGCAAGGGGGAAGCTCGCGAAGAGGTAAGGCGGCAATATCGGGTTTGGAAGGAATCAAAACAGATCTTAGAAACATTTGGTGAAAACGAGAGTCCCGTTGAGAATAAAGCTCGACTAGAATTGCTGGCGCCGAATTCACAATCTACGGTAGATACAAAGGCATCAGTACTATTAGAAGAGGAAGTAGTAGTCCAGGCTATCCAGAATGCTGAGTTGGAGGAGAGACTGAAGGACTCTGAACAGGTTATTGCGTTGCTTCGTCGGCAGTCTGATTCTCAGCGAGGTGAAATAGAAGCCCTGAAGGACCGAATTGAGGAGCTTAGTGATCCGACGAAAAAGACATTGACTGAGTTCGATTCTAATCGGGACGTTGAAAATTTATCCCCACGAAATTATTTTTGGTGGATTCTATTAGGATTTTCGCCGATTGTCTTAGCGACTTTCTTTTTCGTTCGTAAAAAGTCAAAAGCCGCTATTAACCCATTAGGCAGTACCACGATTTCGGGAGTGCAAAAAAGCTCTCGTGGCAACGGTAGCTTAGAGAAAAAATCTGTTGTAGATCCGTTGAGTGAGCCACCTAAAATTCCCGTGAGCGATAATCGAGACGAGCCGTCGACGACGAGAGACAAAAAAGATCCGTTGGCGGGACTAAATGTGTATTTGGCTTATGAGAGATATGAGGAGGCAAAAAAAATAATAAGAAGGGCGATTACAGATATGCCGGGTGATCTAACTTATAGAATTAAGCTGCTAGAGGTTTTGGTAGCCATGAATAATTCTGATGAGTTTCGAAAGGAAGCTCTTCTCATAAAAGACGTAGCAGGTACAGAGGGAGCTGAGTGGGCGAATATTCTTGCCTTATGGGATGAGTTCGAAGATAGGGATGCCTTAATAAACGCCCCTGGATCTGGGGCGCCCGAAAGTTTCAATCAAGAAAGTGCTGAAGTTGATTTGACGGTAACAGAAAGTGATGTTTCAGATCTGGGTGATGTAGGAGACAAAGAATCGGAATCTTTTGAAATAGATTTGAGTATCGAAGAAGAATTCTCTGATCCTGATGACGGCAAATCTTCCGGTCTTTCGATTACGCCCGTTGATAAAAAGAGCGAGTGACTGTTCTTTTGATTTGTTGTCTTCCGTGTCGTTTGGAAAAGAATGCGAAAGTCTATGGATGCTAGTTAGGGATTGGTTGTGATGAGGTTGGCAATGGGAATCGAGTATCGAGGATCAGATTTCTTTGGGTGGCAGCGCCAAGACGGACTTAGAACGGTTCAAGAGGAACTTGAAAATGCTCTTTCCCTAGTCGCTGACGCTAAAGTTTCGGCGGTCTGTGCTGGGCGTACTGATACGGGTGTTCACGCGTTAAAGCAAGTCATTCATTTTGATACCCCGTCTGTTCGCCAAGATTATTCGTGGGTTCAGGGAAGTAATTCCAATTTGCCGAAAGATATCAGCGTTAATTGGTGTACTAGGATGAATGAGTCGTTCCATGCACGGTATTCGGCGCTAAGCAGAACATACAAGTACATTATATTGAATCGCAAATTCCGCTCTGGTGTTAGCTACGACTCGGCCAATTGGATCGCAAACGGGTTGGACGAGTCGAAAATGACGTCGGCGGCCAGTCTTCTGGTTGGCAAACATGATTTTTCTGCTTTCAGGGCTCGAGGATGTCAGGCTAAGTCGCCAGTAAAGGAGATTAAGACTATTTTCGTTTCTCGATTCGACGATTACGTAGTTATTTCAGTGGAGGCTGATGGATTCTTACAGAGAATGGTTCGTAATATAGCTGGCCTGTTGATCGAAATTGGGGCTAGCCGGAAACAACCTACTTGGGCCCGAGAAGTACTCGCGTCTAAGTGTCGAAGTATGGGTGGGGTTACCGCGCCTCCACAGGGGTTATATCTGGTAAATGTTGGGTATCCAGAGAAATACGGAATTCCAGAAATGCCGGTGTCCCTCACTTTAGGGTTGTAGGTTCTCCACAAAAAAACTTAATTGGAAGATTGTTAGTTTCCCAACTTAAGTGGGATAATTAGTCTAACAATGCAGAATCATACTGGTGATATATGATGACTACTGTTAGAGTTAAAATTTGTGGAATAACTAATAAAGAAGATGCTTTGAAAGCTGTTGATTTCGGGGCAGATGCTCTGGGCTTCATTTTTCATCGATCGAGTCCAAGATATATAGACCCACAACGTGCGAGGGAAATAATAAAGACCTTACCGCCGTTCGTAAACAAGGTCGGTCTGTTCGTAAATGAGGAGGCTGATAACATAAAAAAAACCATTGATATTTCTGGGGTAGATTCACTCCAATTTCACGGAGAAGAGGAAGAGTTTTTTTGTTCGTCTTTTAATAGGCCTTGGATCAAAACGATTAAGGTGACGGGAACGACAAGTCTACAAAAAGAAATTGGACGATTTCTGGGGGCGTCTGCTTTGCTGTTTGACACTGGCGACGACCTTTTGGCTGGAGGTACTGGTAAAAGTTTCGAATGGTCGCTGATTCCTGACTCATTGGATAAACCTATTATCGTTGCTGGAGGATTGATGCCGAGCAATGTGCAACAAGTGGTCGATGTAGTTAGCCCGTTTGCAGTGGATGTTTGTAGTGGCGTAGAGCATAAAAAAGGGAAGAAAAATATCAATAAAATGAAAGAGTTTATTTCAAGGGCGAAGAAGAGGGAACTTCATGTCTAATAGCCTAAAAAGTGGCGTGGTTGAGAAAAATAAAGAATTGCCGGATGAGGCTGGCCATTTTGGCCAATATGGAGGCCGATTCGTGGCCGAAACTCTTATGACCCCTCTACAAGAGCTCGAACTCGCCTACAAAAGGTATAAGTCCGATCCTGATTTCCTGTCAACGTTAAAGGAAGATTTAAACAAATTTGTCGGAAGGCCCACGCCGCTATATTTTGCAGAGCGACTGACCGAGAGGATTGGAGGGGCTAATATATATCTTAAACGAGAAGACTTGAATCACACCGGGGCTCACAAAGTGAATAATACCGTTGGCCAAGGTTTGCTGGCTCAAAGAATGGGTAAGCCTAGAATAATAGCTGAGACGGGTGCTGGCCAGCACGGCGTTGCTAGTGCGACTGTCGCTGCTAGGTTAGGAATGAAGTGCCGAATTTATATGGGAAGCGAAGACATGAAGAGGCAATCTCCCAATGTCTTTAGGATGAAATTATTGGGTGCCGAAGTGTGCCCGGTCGAATCGGGTTCTAAAACTCTAAAAGACGCTCTAAATGAGGCCCTGCGAGATTGGGTGACCAATGTAGACGATACCTATTACATGATAGGTACCGTGGCTGGTCCACATCCCTATCCACAAATAGTACGTGATTTCCAGTCGATTATTGGTGAAGAGACTAGAGCCCAATGTCTTAACCTAGAAGGACGCTTGCCGGACGCTCTAGTGGCATGTGTTGGAGGGGGGTCTAATGCTATAGGACTTTTTTATCCCTTTCTGAAAGATGAAGCTGTTGAATTGATTGGAGTAGAGGCTGGGGGTGAGGGTTTGATGACCGGTAAGCATTCGGCACCATTGAGCACGGGAAGTCCAGGGGTTCTTCACGGTAATAGGACATATCTAATGCAAGATGAGTGTGGCCAGATAAGTGGCACTCATTCTATTTCTGCGGGGCTAGATTATCCGGGCGTCGGGCCCGAACACTCCTGGCTCAAGGACGTTGGCCGTGCTAGGTACGAAACTGTGACTGACGATGAAGCACTTTCTGCTTTTGAACGTCTTTCTTTGTTGGAAGGTATAATACCTGCCTTGGAAACAAGTCACGCTCTGGCTTATACGGAAAAGTTAGCTAGAAAGATGGGTAGAGATAAGGTGATAGTCGTGAATCTTTCTGGTAGGGGGGATAAGGATTTACTCACGGTAGCCTCTGCAAAAGAGATAGTTGTATCCTGAGCGATGTAAGATTTTGGTAACTTTATGAAACGAATAGCCGAATGTTTTAAAAGTCTTAGAAGTGAAGGGAAAAAAGGTTTGGTGACTTTTGTGACTGCAGGGGACCCGAATCTAGAGAGCACTCTGGATTTCATGCGTGCTTTGGTTCGCGGTGGAACAAATATTATAGAACTCGGGGTTCCTTTTTCTGATCCGATGGCAGACGGACCAACTATTCAGAGGTCGAGCGAACGTGCTTTGTCGGCAGGAACTGACTTGAAAAGTATATTTCGGATAGTGGAGCGTTTTCGAGAGAGGGATAAAGAAACTCCGGTAGTGCTTATGGGATATGTGAATCCGTTTGAAAAAATGGGTTTCAAAAAGTTTGCGAGTGACGCTAGTAGGGTAGGAGTTGACGGTGTACTAGTAGTCGACCTGCCTCCTGACGAATCTTGGGCTCAAAATGCTGCCTTGCGGACGACCGGTATTGACCAAGTTTTCTTGGTTGCGCCTAATTCCTCGACTTCTAGAGTTAAGAAGATTGGCAAGCTAGCGTCTGGATTTGTGTATTTCGTCTCTGTTAAGGGTGTTACCGGAGATAAGACAATTGCTGCTGATTCAATCAGAGATCAGGTGGCAGCCGTGCGAGCGTCAACTGAATTGCCAATTGGGCTGGGATTCGGTATAAAGACGCCGAATAATGCTAGGGAAGCCGCTAATATGTCAGACGCCATCGTGGTTGGAAGTGCGTTAGTTGAAATCATTGAAGAAAACAGAGATGCAAAAAAAACGGAAGATCTCTTGGAAAGGTTCGTGAGAGAGATTCGAGGAGCTATAGATGAATAGATTTTTTCTAATTTTAGATTTGGTACAAAGTGAATTGGTTTAAAAAGCTTCTGCCTAAAAGCATAAGAATAGAGGGCACTGCCAAGCGGTCTATTCCAGAGGGACTGTGGGATAGCTGTAGTCAATGTAAAGCAGTCCTTTATCGTCCCGAACTGGAACGGAATCAAAAAGTTTGTATGAAATGTGGCTTTCACATGAGAATCGGAGCGCGGGAACGTCTGAATTATTTTTTTGATGAAATTGGTAGCTTTGAGATCGGGAAAGACGTACAGCCACGAGATTTCCTAAAATTCAAAGATGTAAAAAAATATAAAGATCGATTGGTGGCCGCGAAGAAAAAGACTGGAGAAAGCGATGCGTTAATCGTATTTAGTGGTACTGTTTGCAAAATTCCTCTTGTCGCAGCTGCTTTTGAATTCGAGTTTTTAGGTGGCTCGATGGGGTCGGTGGTAGGAGAGAAATTTGTTAGAGCGGTGCGTCACGCGATAGAGAATAAGTTGCCTTTTGTGTGTTTTTGTTCCAGTGGGGGAGCGCGTATGCAAGAAGGCTTGATTTCTCTTATGCAAATGGCAAAAACTAGTAGCGCCCTAGGAGAACTCCGGGAAAATGCTTTGCCATACATAACTGTTCTAGCTGATCCGACCACGGGAGGGGTGTCGGCTAGTTTAGGAACTTTGGGAGATGTCATAATAGCGGAGCCGAAGGCCCTGATCGGTTTTGCGGGCCCCAGGGTGATCGAGCAAACCGTTGGTCAAGTTTTACCAGAAGGGTTTCAGAGGAGTGAATTTCTTTTAAAGCATGGGGCGATCGATATGATAGTGGAGAGAAAGGATTTACGGGAGAAGATCGCTAAAATTAATGCTCTCTTTACCAATCAAATGGGAGTTTTTGAAGCCGATGCTGAAGGCGGCGAAACGAAGTGAAGCTATAGACGTCGCTCTGATGATTCGTTCTCTTTTCTCACTGCTGAAAGACCGGGTAAAAAAGTAGGTTAACATTGAAAGCGAGAGTCTTATCGGACTGGTTGGAAAATCTTGAAGCTGAACGCTCCACTACTATTAAGTTAGGTCTCAGTAGATGTAAAAGAGTAAAAGCCAACCTGAAACTTAATAAGATTGCTAAGAAAGTAATAGCAGTCGCCGGAACCAACGGAAAAGGTTCAAGTGTCGCCCTAATGGAGTCTGTCCTATTGAAATTGGGGTACGAGGTCGGGACGTACACTTCGCCGCACATACGTTTTTTCAATGAAAGAATTAAGATAAATGGCGAAGCCGTGTCAGATAAGACTATTACCGATGCTTTTTGCCGAGTGGACGGGGCGCGAGGAGAAGTAGAATTAACTCCTTTTGAATTTTGTACTCTGGCAGCTTTTTCGATCTTTGAAAGTTTTGATTTGGATTACGTGGTGCTAGAGGTTGGTTTAGGAGGGCGTTTGGATGCAGTCAATTCGATAGATCCCGATTTATGTCTCGTTACATCTATCGATTTTGATCATCAAGAATTTCTAGGTTCGTCTAGAGAAGAGATCGGCTACGAAAAAGCTGGGATAATGAGAAAAGGCATTGAGTGTGTTTGCTCTGATCCGGCCGTTCCTAATAGTATTGTTGAACATGCGCATGACATTGGAGCAAGATTGAAATTACTGGGTGTGGATTTTTTCATGGAACAACATGATTCAAACTGGGATTGGTGGGATCTAGAAAATTCGATCGAAGGGTTGTCGAAGCGATGTCTTTCGGGTGAGCATCAGCTGCGAAATGCTGCTGGCGTAATAAAAGTTATTGCTCTTTCTGAAGGGTTTGTAAGTGGGAGATTAGTAAATGACGCGATATCCGATACGAATCTGGAGGGGCGGTTTCAAGAATTTCAAAGGGAAGGACAAAAGTTTATCCTAGATGTGGCTCACAATCAGGAGGCGGCTAAGGCTTTATCCCAGAATTTACTTAACTACACCTCTCGGGGGAAAATCTTTGCTATAGTGGCACTTATGAAAACCAAAGAAATTGAGGGTTTTCTATCAGAATTGGCGGAAAGAGTCGATTTTTGGATTTTTCCGGCGCTAGCCTGTGGCTCAGCACATTCTAACGCTTTGCTTAAAAAGCGACTATTAAATATAAAAAAGCGAGCGGTGGCCATTTGTTGTGAGTCGGTCGGGGATGCTATCCAGTTGGCTTCTAAAAGAACAGACGCTGAGGATGTAACCCTTGTCTGTGGGTCCTTTATAACGGTTGGGGAAGCGCTTAAATTTCTGGAGTCGTCTTGAAGTCGATGAATGAAGAACAAATAAAAAAACGTCTAATTGGTTCTGTCGTGGTGGTACTTACGGTCGTAATAGTTGTGCCCATTTTCTTAGACGGCAGTGATAAAGGTTTGCGAGAAGTAAAAATCACAGAAGTGCCTCCCAAGGCTAGTTTTGAAATGAAAGATCCGCCAAACAAATTGTTTGACGGTGATGGTTCGCTGGACTTTATAAAGAAGGAAAAGGGTTCTACTGTTTTCGATTTGAATGTAGGCGGAATCGAAGGAGTAAATGGGCTAGAAGGAAGCTCGGGAAAAGTATTAAATGAGATCATACGAGAGGGCAAAAATGTCAAAGTGGTTGAGACCTTTGAAAAGTCGTTGAAAAAATTGGAGAAACAAATTGGTGATCGACTTAATAGAGAAGGCACTGTAGAGGAAAAATCTCAAGTGCTTGTAGAATGGCTGGTGCAGGTTGGTAGTTTTTCTGACTTAACAAATGCAGAGAGGCTCGTATCTCAGTTAACAGAAGATTCCTTTGAGGCAGTTACGTTAGAAAGAGGGAACGAAAATGGCAGATCCTTTAAGGTCAGAGTAGGGCCCTATAAAAACAAAAGCAATGCCCACAAAGCGCTTTTAGAAATTGAAAAAAAACACACTGTCAGCGGATTTTTGGTAAAAGTCTCTCCGTAGCTGATTTACAAGGACGAAACTAATAGAGATGACTGCTATAGATTTAATCATTTTAATGGTTTTCTTGATTTCTATCTCAATAGGTTTTTTTAGAGGGTTCACGTTTGAATTGTTGTCCCTTACCTCGTGGGTATTTAGTTTTTGGGCAGCATTTTATTTTATGGATGACGTTTCGCTTTTATATCATTCTTATATTCAAATTGATCTGGTGAGAAGCATATTATCTTTTTTCTCGGTGCTAATACCATTGCTGATATTGTGTGGTATAACCAGTAGGATGCTGGGAAAATTGACCAGGGGCTCGACTTTCGGAAATGTTGATAGAACGGCGGGCGCGATATTTGGATTCTTAAGAAGTAGTGTGATTGTGCTACTTTCACTTTTCTTCTTGAGAATATTTTTCTCGAATGCGACTTGGTGGCAGGAATCAGCTGCCATACCGATTTTTATTAAGGCGATGGAATCCCTAGAAAAATTTTCCCCAATTCTCTTCGATAGCGACGCCTTTATATAATGATGGTAGACTTATTTGAATGTGCGGAATAATAGCAATTGTGGCTCAGGCAGGCGTTAATCAGATGTTGTTTGATGGCTTGACGGTACTTCAACATCGGGGGCAGGACGCTGCAGGAATCGCCACTTGTCATGGGAATCGTATTTTTCTCAGAAAGTCCAATGGACTAGTAAGAGACGTGTTTGAGACCGACGATATGGTTGGTTTGCCGGGCAAAATGGGCGTCGGCCACGTCAGATACCCGACGGCAGGGGATTCGTCGAAAGCGGAGGCTCAACCTTTCTACGTCAATTCGCCGTATGGTATTACGCTCGCTCATAACGGAAATTTGATCAACTCTGATACACTCAAACAAGACTTATTTGATGACGAGTTGCGCCATGTCAACACCGATTCCGATTCTGAGGTTCTTCTAAATGTTTTTGCGCAAGAGCTATATAAATTAAATAAAAAGAAGATTGATCCGCAAGATATTTTCCGGGCTTGTTCAAAAGTATTTGAGCGCTGTAAAGGAGCCTATTCGGTCGTCGCGATGATCACCGGAGTGGGTATTGTGGCGTTTCGAGATAGACATGGTATTAGACCGATAGTGTATGGCGCCCGGAAGACGAGTGCTGGTGAGGAATTTGTTGTGGCTTCGGAGAGTGTTGCGATTGATGTACTAGGTTTTGAACTAGTGGGGGATATCAGGCCAGGGGAAGCTATATTTGTTAATAGTGGAGGGAAAGTGTTTTCAAAACAGTGTGTATCACCTGCTGGTTATTTCCCATGTTTGTTTGAGCATGTATATTTCGCTCGACCAGATTCAATAATAGACGGTATTTCAGTCCATAAAGCTAGGATGAGGATGGGTGAAGCCCTAGCTAATAAGATTGTGGAAAATTGGTTTGAGCATGATATCGATGTTGTGATCCCGATACCGGACACTGCGCGTACCGCCGCCCTTGAGCTGGCAAACGTTACTGGGATTAAGTATCGGGAGGGGTTCATAAAAAACAGGTATATTCCCCGTACTTTCATAATGCCCGGTCAGGCTCTCAGACAAAAATCTGTCCGACAGAAACTAAACGCTATAGACTTGGAGTTTTCTGGTAAGAATGTTCTTTTGGTAGACGATTCAATTGTAAGAGGAACTACCTCCAAGCAGTTAATTGAAATGGCGAGAGAGGCTGGCGCCAAAAAAGTATACTTTGCATCTGCTGCGCCACCGGTTCGTTTCCCGAACGTTTATGGTATAGATATGCCGACGCGGGAAGAATTAATTGCTTACAATAGAACTGATACACAAGTATGTAAGACCTTGGGAGCTGATGGCCTTATTTATCAGGATTTAGAGGAATTGGTATTGTCGGCGCAACGGGGGAATCCAGAAATATTGGGTTTTGAGCAATCTTGTTTTAGTGGGGAGTATGTGACCGGTGGCGTCACCGAAGACTATTTGAGAGATTTGGGGATAAATAGAGCCGATGCCACAAAAGGAAATAGATATAATAAGTTTAGGGCGCCGACCGACCTATTTTCGCGCTCGATAGATATAAATTGAAAGCCTCTACGGGTTTCAAGAATGCGGTCGATTTTTTTTGGATTTCGGGTTTTTAAATAGAGCTATGAGTTAACGAAAATCACAAGGAGTTTGTTGCGATGAGTATAAAAGTAGGAGATAAAATGCCTGAGGGAACCTTAACGATTATGGGAAATGAGGGACCTGGCCCAATGTCGACAGATAATCTTTTTACGGGAAAGAAGGTTGTAATTTTTGCTGTCCCAGGAGCTTTTACTCCCGCTTGCTCAGCGAAACATCTTCCGGGATTTGTTGCAAATAGTGATTCTCTTAAGAATAAAGGTGTTGACGATATTGCTTGTCTCTCGGTCAATGATGTTTTTGTCATGGATGCGTGGGGTAAAGCCCATAATGCAGATTCCAAGGTAATGATGCTCGCAGATGGCAACGCCGATTACGTAATGCGATTGGGTTTAGATCTTGATGCGAGCGGCTTTGGAATGGGCACGCGAGCTGAACGTTTTGCACTAATCGTTGAAGATGGAAAAGTTTCACATTTGTTCAAGGAATCAGTAATCTCGGAAGTAAAGGAAAGCTCGGCGGAAAATATATTGGCAAACCTCTGATTTATGTCTACAAAAGGGTTTCGGGCTGCTGCGGGAGAAGGTGGTCCGAACCACATGTCGGTGGAAGAATTCCGTGTGAACGCCTATAGGGTCGTAGATTGGCTATGCGATTATTACGAAAACATAGAATCGTTTCCTGTCTTATCTGAGGTAGAACCAGGATTTATTCGGTCGTCTTTACCCTTATCCGCCCCAATCGCGCCGGAAGATTTTTCAATCATTATGAAAGATTTAGAGGAAGTTTTATTGCCGGGTATTACTCACTGGCAGTCACCAAACTTTTTCGGCTACTTCCCGGCGAATGCTTCGCCACCTTCTATTTTAGGAGAAATGATAAGTGCTGGTTTAGGTGTGCAAGGTATGTTGTGGCTCACAAGTCCTTCCTGCACCGAGTTAGAAACCCTGGTCTTGGACTGGATAATCGATATGCTAGCATTGCCCCAATCCTACAAATCTACCGGTAAGGGAGGGGGGGTTATACAGGATTCGGCGTCAAGCGCGGTACTTTGCGCATTATTGGCGGCAAGAGAAGCTATCCAAAAGAACAGTGCTTGCGAGACTGGGACAGATCCTAGATTGGTAGGATATTGCTCTGAAGAAGCTCATTCCTCCGTAGAAAAGGCGTTTAGCATAGCCGGCTTAGGTAGGCACAGACTTCGGCGCGTTCGCACCGATTCGGAGGGGGCTCTTTCTTTAGAATATTTGGAAGCTCAAATGGCTTCTGATATTGAAGGTGGATTACTGCCGTTTTTTATCTGTGCGACCGTTGGAACTACCTCCACCCTATCTAGTGATCGAGTTCAGGAACTCGGTAGCCTCGCTAGTACTAATAAGTGTTGGCTACATGTCGATGCAGCTATGGCTGGTACAGCTTCTATCTGTCCCGAATTTAGATATTTAAATCGCGGCTTGGAGTTAACTGATAGTTATTGTTTCAATCCACATAAATGGATGCTTACTAATTTCGATTGCAATTGTTTTTATGTAAATGATAGAAGACCTCTAAACGCAGCTATGTCTGTTTTACCTGAATATTTAAAAAACGAAAAATCCGATAAAAGTGAAGTAATTGATTTCCGAGACTGGCAAATCCCGTTGGGGCGAAGATTTCGGTCTCTAAAATTGTGGTTTGTTATTCGATCCTATGGAGTGGAAGGGATACGACAATTCGTCAGAAGTCACGCTAAATTGGCAAAAGATTTCGCACAATGGGTTTCTGCAGACCGAGACTTTGAGCTGGTGACTTATACCGGATTAAATCTTGTCTGTTTTCGAGTTATGGGAGACGATCGGAAGAATAGGGTTCTGCTGGATACGCTCAATAAAACTGGTCGCATTTTTCTCAGTCATACCGTTGTTGAGGGGAGATTTGTTCTACGTTTGTGTGTTGGCCAGGTCCGGGTAGACGAAAAAACGGTTATAAGGGCGTGGGAGACTATCAAAACCGTTGCCGCTGGTTTGTGACATCGTATTTCATAATATAGATATGAATTTCGTTGAGAACTTGGCGGGGTTCTGGTAGCGTTTGTATCCCAAGGAAGTGTCGATGAACCTAGAATTTTAGTTCTTCTTACTTGGAAATCAATCGAATTGATATGACTCGTTTTATTTTTGTCACCGGCGGAGTTGTGTCGTCACTGGGAAAAGGAATAGCTTCGGCTTCCTTGGGCGCGATATTAGAGGCCAGGGGACTTAGTCTCGCGATGGTGAAGCTAGATCCTTATATAAATGTCGATCCCGGAACCATGAGTCCGTTTCAACATGGGGAGGTCTTTGTGACGGAAGACGGTGCAGAGACTGATCTGGATTTGGGACATTACGAAAGGTTTATGAGATGTGGAATATCGTCGGCGAGTAATTATACGGCAGGGCGAATTTACGAAAACGTAATTCATCGAGAGCGAAAAGGCGATTATCTAGGAGCGACTGTACAGGTTATTCCTCATGTTACTGACGAAATAATTAGGTGTATAAAGATGGGGGCGAGGGACGCGGAAATCGCCATGGTCGAAATTGGAGGGACGGTGGGGGACATCGAGTCGCTACCTTTTTTGGAAGCTATCCGCCAAATGAGAGTCGAATTGGGGAATAGGAATACTCTTTTTATCCATTTGACTTTGGTTCCTTATATACCGTCAGCTGGGGAGGTTAAGACGAAACCCACGCAGCATTCAGTAAAGGAGCTGAGATCCATTGGAATTCAACCGGACGTTCTTCTGTGTAGAGCGCAAGAATCGATCTCAGCTTCGGATAGACGAAAGATAGCGTTATTTACCAACGTAGAGGAGAAGGCCGTGATCTCCGCTTTGGATGCGTCCAACATATACCAAATACCTCAGAATTTACATTCGGAGGGCCTAGACGAAATAGTAGTGGAAAAATTAAATTTGACCGTCCCGGAGGCAGATTTGTCTAATTGGACTGAGGTTGTTTCGGCTTTGAACAACCCTACCCAAGAGGTTTTAATTGCCATGGTCGGGAAATACGTCAATTTAACCGAGGCGTATAAGTCTCTTTCAGAGGCGTTAGTGCATGCGGGCATCCACACGGATACAAGGGTTAAGATAGTCTATGTTGATTCCGAAAACTTAGAGAAGGAGGGCAACGATTCTTTGAAAGGAGTCGATGGTATTTTAGTTCCAGGTGGGTTCGGGGAAAGAGGCATCGACGGGAAATTGGGTGCCGTGACTTTCGCCCGCGAAAATAAAATTCCTTTTTTGGGGATATGCTTAGGCATGCAGATGGCGGTAATAGAAATTGCCAGAAATCTTGCGCGACTAGAAGGAGCTAATAGCACGGAATTTAACAAATCTACCAAAATTCCTGTTGTGGCTCTGATAACTGAGTGGGCAGGGAGTGATGGCGCTATCGAGACTAGAGATGATGTGACCGATCTCGGAGGTACAATGCGATTAGGTGCTCAACCTTGTAGGTTAGCGGGAGATAGCATTGTTGGTCGGGCGTATGGAACAGAACTTATTAACGAAAGGCATAGGCATAGGTACGAATTCAATAATACCTATACGATGGATCTTGAGTCGGCTGGCCTAAGAATCGTCGGTCGATCACTGGACGGTAATTTGGTAGAGGTAGTCGAATTGCCCGAACATCCTTGGTTTGTGGGTTGCCAATTTCATCCAGAATTCACTTCTACCCCTAGAGATGGACACCCTCTTTTTAATTCATTTATCAGAGCTGGTCTTATTACGAGAAATAAAAGGGTGGTTTGAATAAGATGATAGATCTGTTTGATGTTGATAAGGCTGAGGAAGATGGCTTTTTCCTAATATCTGGTCCTTGTGTTATTGAAAGCGAGAAGTTGGTTGAGACCATAGCGGAAAGTCTCTGCAAAATCACTCAGGAGTTGGGAATAAGATATGTATTTAAGGCTTCGTTCGATAAAGCGAATCGGAGCTCGTCCAGCGCTTTTAGAGGAATTGGTCGCGAAAAAGGGCTGCGCATTTTGGAGGGAGTCCGGAAAAACCATGGAATCCCGGTTTTGACAGATGTGCACGAAGATTCTCCGGTCGACGAAGTTGCGGACGTGGTCGATATTTTACAAACGCCCGCTTTTTTGTGTCGGCAGACTAATTTTATTCAAAATGTCGCCCGTACTGGTAAGCCTGTCAACATAAAGAAAGGGCAATTCCTCGCTCCTTGGGAGATGACAAATGTTGTAAAAAAGGCAAAAGATGTAGGAAACGATAAGATAATGGTTTGCGAAAGGGGCGTATCTTTTGGTTACAATTATCTTATCTCTGATATGAGAAGCTTGGTGATTTTGCGGGACACCGGTTGTCCGGTAGTGTTTGATGCGACGCATTCTGTCCAATTGCCTGGAGCTAAGGGTGACTCTTCTGGGGGTCAAAGAGAATTTGTGCCTGCGTTAGCTAGAGCTTCTGTCGCGGTTGGTATATCAGGGTTGTTCATGGAAACTCATCCTAATCCGGAACTTGCTTTAAGCGACGGGCCTAATTCTTGGCCTTTAGAAAAAATGCGTGGCCTACTCGAAAATTTGCAGGCTATAGATAGAACTACAAGGACGGCTCTAAGGTGACTAAGATAACGAATGTAAGAGGTATGGAGATAATTGATTCCAGGGGCAATCCTACTGTGAGGGCTGAAGTGGTGACGGAAAGCGAACATATGGGTATAGCCTTGGTCCCGTCGGGAGCCTCAACCGGGGAGCGTGAAGCTCTAGAATTACGGGATGGTGACAATAGCCGGTATTTTGGCAGAGGCGTACTGAAAGCGGTTGATAATATAAACGGTCCAATAGCCGATTGCCTGCGGGGTATGGATGTTCGAGACCAATCCTTAATAGACGGGAAACTATGTATTTTAGATGGTAGTAAGAACAAATCAAACCTAGGTTCCAATGCTGTTTTAGCTGTTTCTCTGGCAGTCGCCAAGTCTGCTGCACACGCGGCCGGTTTTCCTTTGTTTCGACATCTCGCGGAGGGAGGTAGTTTCACTCTTCCAGTGCCGATGATGAATATAATTAACGGTGGTTCTCACGCAAACAACAACATAGATTTTCAAGAGTTCATGATAGTTCCCTATGGAGCTCCGTCGTTCAAGGAAGCGGTTCGCTATGGAGTAGAAATTTTTCACACCCTTAAAAAGATATTGGACTCAAAAGGGATGAGTACTTCCGTGGGAGATGAAGGGGGATACGCTCCTAACTTGTCTTCCAACGAAGAAGCTGTTTGTTTGGTTTTAGAAGCCATAGAAAAGGCTGGTTATATTCCTGGAGAAGAGATTGGACTTGCATTAGATGTAGCTAGTTCAGAATTATTCGAGAAAGGCATTTACTCTCTGCCGGGAGAATCTAAGCGATATGATTCAGAAGCTATGATAACCGTTTTAAAAAATTGGGTAGAAAGTTATCCGATAGTTTCTATTGAAGACGGAATGGATCAGAACGACTGGGATGGCTGGAAAAATCTTACAAAAGAAATAGGGCAAAAAACTCAACTAGTGGGGGACGATCTATTTGTTACTAATGTCGAATTCTTAGGAAAAGGGATAAAAGAGAAAGCGGCTAACGCCATTTTGGTAAAGGTAAACCAGATAGGAACTTTGAGCGAAACTGTTGCGGCCGTTGAGATGGCTAAGGAAGCGGGTTTTGGGGTAGTGGTATCACATAGGTCAGGGGAAACTGAGGACGATACGATCTCGGATTTGGCCTGTGGTTTCGATGCGCTTCAGATAAAGACTGGATCGTTATCGCGTTCGGATAGGGTGGCGAAGTACAATAGATTGTTGGTGATCGAGGAAAGTCTTGGGCAGGATGCGATTTATGCTGGTAAATCAGCTTTCCCTAGGTTTAATCTATAATTTTTTCTTATGAAAATATTTCTGGCTATTTTAGTTTTGTGCATCGGTTACTTACAGTACGCTCTGCACCTTGATGCTCGAGGTTCTCCCGAGTTGCGTCGGATAACGACCTCCTTGGAAGAAGAAAATCTGAAGCAAAAGGATCTTATCGAAAAAAACCGGGAATTAGTACGTGAGATTCATGATTTAACCAGTGGTTATGAAGTGATCGAGGAATTGGCTAGGTATAAAATGGGAATGATTGGGAAAGGAGAAACATTTTTCAGAGTTTACCCGAAGGAAAAGGAAACCGTGGAGTCGCGAGATTAATCGTGGTAGGCGGGATGTCCAGTAATAAGATTTTCGTTGTTATACCGGCGGCGGGTACTGGATCAAGAATGGAAAGCAGTCTTCCTAAACAGTACCTTGAGCTTGAGATCAACCAGACAGTGCTGTCTAAATCTTTAGAAATTATTTTTCGAAACGTTGAAGTCGAAAGAGCGGTTATAGCTGTAGCTAAAGGAGATTTTCGTTTCCACAAGTCGATATCTTTGTTTGAACAGCGGTGCCATATTGTTGAAGGAGGAGAACAAAGAATCGATTCAGTCTCTAATTGTTTGGATCTTCTGGTTGGGGAGGCGAGTGACGACGACTGGATTTTGGTGCATGATGCTGCTCGACCGTGCGTCAGGGGTGAAGATGTGAGCAACCTAATTAGCTGTGTTGAACATACGTCAGTTGGCGGAATTTTGGGGGTGCCTGTGACCGATACCTTGAAGCTATTGGACGGCGATAATGTGGTAAAGACTGTAGACCGAAAAAATATTTGGAGAGCTCTGACGCCGCAAATTTTTAGGTTTAAAATTTTGAGGGATGCCTTGAAATTGGCTTCAAAAAAAGGTCAAATTTTTACTGATGAAGCCCAGGCAGTCGAACGTGCTGGCTATCCGGTAAAAATTATTTTAGGTCATCAGGATAATATAAAAATAACCTATCCAGATGATTTGAAATTAGCCCAATATTTCCTAACAGTCCAGGATGCGTTATAAAATGCGAATCGGACTTGGCTACGACGTCCATCAATTTGAAAAAGGCGACGGTATAGTATTGGGAGGGGTAAGGATTCCGTTTAACAAGAGTATCAAGGCACACAGTGATGGGGACGTCGTCCTACATTCCGTAATAGATGCGGTTTTGGGAGCTGCCGGTATGGGCGATATAGGTGCCCATTTCCCGGATAACGACCCGGAATACAAAAATGCTGATAGTAGGGTTTTACTAAGGGAAACCGAAAAGTTAATTCGCCCGAACTATCTTGTTGGCAACTTGGATGTCACGGTTGTGGTCGAAGCGCCCAAGATTAAACACTACCGGGAAGAAATGATGTTAAAAATTGCGAGTGATCTGAGGATGCAACTGGGAGATGTAAATATCAAAGCCACTACCTCAGAGCAGATGGGGTTCATTGGGCGCGGAGAAGGAATTGCGGCGACGTCCATTTGCTTGTTGCATCCGATTGGGTCAGTTTGATATATGGCCCTCTGTCCAGCGTTTTAGTAGTACCAGCGTAGCTCCATCTCCGCCACAATTTTTTGGGGCTGGCATAAAAGCTAATACGTTGGTTTTTCTTAATAGATATTCTCTGACCAGAGGTTTAAGTACAGGTTTACCGCCCGCGGAACTCAGCCCTTTACCGTGGATTATTAAAATAGTACACATTTTGTGATTTTTAATCTGATCAAAAAAGGCGGTTAGCTCATATAGGGCTTCTTTAAACCGAAATCCATGTAGATCGCATCTAGCTGAAATTGGAAAATGTCCTCTCTTGAGTCTCTTTATTATAGATCTTTGAAGTCCCGTTTGAAAAAACGAATCTTTTTGTCCAGTTTCTAGGCACCGAAAATTTTCAAAGTTTATTTCTGGTAGTTCTGTACTAACGGCCGGTTGATGTTTTTTCAAGACGAGGGGGGGCTTGCCAGTAATATAACTCCGATCCTTTTCGAAATGTTTTAGGGCCTCGTCAAAAGGGAGATTATTTTTAGAATCGTTCTCCTTTTTATTTGCCATCTTTATATCAGCCTGTTCAACTAATTGTTATATTTGGGTGCTATTCGAAAATAAAAATAATAGGATTAATTTCATTTTATAGTGCGCCTTGCAGCGTGAAAAATTTCCATCCATGGACTTTCTTCATGGTTCCATTGGCTGGGGAACCAAGAGAATTGCTTTTTGAGGAAAACTCTTTCCGGGTGGGGCATCATGATAGTTGCTCGCCCATCAGTTGAGGTTAACCCAGTAACCCCGCCAACAGAACCATTAGGGTTAGAAGGGTACTTGTCAGTGACATGCCCGAAGTTGTCTACGTAGCGCATGCAACAAAGGTTCGAATTTGAGATGTGTTTATTGATACGCCCTTCACCATGAGACACAACAATCGGGGCTTTTAGGCCAGTTAGTTCATTTAGAAATATAGAGGGTGATTCGGTTATCTCTACCATACTTAATCGAGCCTCAAATCTCTGTGACGTGTTTTGATGAAATGTTGGCCAAATATCAGCGCCTGGAATAATGCTCTTTAATAAAGATAACATCTGACAGCCGTTACATACACCAAGGGTGAATGTATTTTCTCTTGAGAAAAAATTCGAAAATATTTCCTTTACCCTTTGATTCTGGGAAATTGTGCAAGCCCAACCCCGCCCCGCTCCCAATACATCGCCGTAAGAAAAGCCTCCGCAGACAGCTAGCCCGTCCATTTTCGACAGATTTTCTGTCCCAGCGTAAATATCGGTCATGTGCACGTCGAACACCTCAAAGTCGGCGCGTTCAAAAGCCGCTGCCATTTCAACGTGTCCATTTACTCCTTGTTCTCTTAAGATTGCTACCTTGGGCCGCAGGCCCTTGAGAGCTGAGGCGGCAAGATAGTTATTGTAGTTAGGGTGAGAAACGCTTAGTCCTGGGTCAGACAGGTTGGTAATTGTGGAAAGTTCTTCTTTGGCGGTGACAGGGTTATCCCGTATCTTTTGAATCGAATGCGTATTTGCCGTGAAAGATGTTAGCAGGTCCTCTAAACAAAATACCAATTCTTCGTTTTGACCAATAATTTTTAAAGCCTTTTCGTCGTTGGGTTTGCCGATCACGTGAGTGTAGGGTAATAAGTCTGTAGCTCTAGTGATAAAATCGAAGACGTTCTTTAGATTGTTTTGGGGTACTTGGATTACCGCCCCAGGCTCTTCGGAAAATAAAAAAGATACATAGTCTTTCCAAGGGGAAATATCCACAGAAATACCAGTTCTTCCTGCAAAAGCCATTTCTGACAGTGTGACAAAGAGGCCTCCGTCCGATCGATCATGATAGGAGTCTAACAGACCACACTCATTCAAAGTTTGTATCATTCGAAAAAAATCTGAAAGCAAGAGCGGGTCGTTACAGTCTGCCGGCTCCGTTTCTTTGCTATCCGCTACAATACTGAAAATAGATCCACCCATCCGATTTTTTCCTTTCCCGAGATCTATCAGGATTAATACCGAATCTTCAGTTGGCTTCAACTCTGGGGTTAGGCTCTGGGAGGTGTCCATTACCGGGGCATAGGCAGATGCTATAAGAGTTACCGGAGCGCTCGACTCTACTAATTTAGGACTTTTCCCCTCGTTCCAGCTAGCTTGCATCGACATAGAATCCTTTCCTACAGGAATGTTTATGCCTAATTTCGTGCAAAAATTCAGGCCTATTTCCTGAACCATTTCGTATAGGCATGCTAAATCGTTCTTGTTCTGACTAGCACACATCCAATTGGCCGAGATAGAAATGTCAGAAATCGATTTTATTCTAGCCGCTGCGATATTTGTTATTGACTCGGTTATTGCTAGGCGAGCGGAAGCAGGGCCATCTATCGATGCGACGGGTCCTCTTTCTCCTAACGAGAATGCCTCTCCTGTCAAACCACGGAAGCCGCCGGCGGTCACCGCACAATCAGCAACGGGTACTTGCCAGGGTCCCACCATTTGGTCACGTACCGAAAGACCTCCCACACTTCTATCCCCGATAGTTATTAGAAAGCGCTTGTCTCCCACACCAGGAAACTTCAGTACGTCATGTACATACTTCCGTAAGTCGTATTTATTATAATTCTCTGTCTTGAAGCGAGTCGGATGTTTTTCTGCCTTTATCTGCAAACGAGGTGGGTTTTCAAAAATTGCCTTCATCGGTACATCTATCACGGTTATATTTAATAGGGAATCCTTAACCTGCAAAATTTTGTTCTTTGATGTTTTTCCGATGACGGAAAACGGTGTTTTTTCGCGTCCACAAATTTCCGAAAATCGGTTTAGATTAGATTCACTAATTAATAGCACATATCGTTCTTGCGCTTCATTACACCAAATTTCCATTGGCGAGAGCGAAGGTTCGGCAGTGGGAATCTCCCTTAAGTCGATGTTTCCACCTAAATTATTATCATTTAAAATTTCTGGTACAGCGTTTGACAATCCTCCAGCGCCAACATCGTGGATCGTTTCTATTAAATTTGTATCGGAGCAATAGCAAGCTTCAATTACTTCCTGACAGCGCCTCTGCATTTCCGGGTTACCTCTTTGGACGCAGGCAAAATCAAGCGCTTCTTGAATTTCCCCCGATCCAACGGACCATGCAGCTCCACCCCCCAGGCCGATAAGCATAGAGGGGCCTCCTAGCACCACAATCAAAGTACCATGCCCTACTTGGTTTTTTCTGACGTTTGGCTCGTGAATACTGCCAAGACCCCCTGCTAACATTATGGGTTTATCATAAGCTACAGTCCGTCCAGAATTGTCTATTTTCTCGAAGCTCCGGAAATACCCCGCCAAAGCAGGCCTTCCAAACTCGTTATTGAAGGAAGCAGCGCCGAGTGGTCCATGAATCATAATTTCTAAAGCCGAAGCAAACCTAGGATTTAAGGATCTTAAATGTTCCCAATTTTCAGGTTGACCGGGAATCCTGAGATAAGAAACGGAAAAACCAGTTAGTCCAGCCTTGGGTTTGGCTCCTCTTCCTGTGGCACTCTCGTCTCGAATTTCACCGCCGGAACCCGTTGCCGCGCCTGGGAAGGGTGATATGGCCGTTGGGTGATTATGTGTTTCTGCCTTAATAACTAGATTGGGGGTAATTTTCGTTTGTTTGTATTGCTTGGATTCGGGATTTATAAGAAAAGAATAGGTTTCATAACCTCTCAGGACTGCTGCATTGTCACTATAGGCTGATAGCACACGGTTTAAATTGGTTTCGGTAGTGTTCCTGATCATTTCAAAAGGACTCAATTTTTGTGCTACGCCGTCTAGTTCCCAACGGGCGTTGAAAATCTTGTGCCGACAGTGTTCGGAATTAACTTGGGCAAACATCATTAGTTCGGCGTCTGTTGGGTTCCTTCCTATACCCGAAAACGTTTCTACGAGATAATTGAGATCCGTATCTGTGAGACCTAAGCCGAGCTCCCTATTGACGGAGCTAAAGGATCCATTATTTAGTAGCGGAATTTCTTTTAATTCCGTCATGGGCGGATGGGACATTATCTGTTCTAGTTCTTGGGGATGGCGATAGAGAGATTCAGTCATTTTATCGTAGTAATCACTTCTTTCCCCTTCGTTGAGTTTGCCTACTCCTTTCCATGCTCGGACTCTTTCGATTCTTAAGACATTAGCTAGACCGCAGTTCAGGCAAATATCAGTAGCCTTACTGGACCATGGAGATATTGTTCCTCTCCTAGGACCTATGAAAAAATCTATATTAGATAGATCCCGCAAACTGATGGATTTGACGCTACCGGTGACTGAAAGTAACTTATTTTCGTCTACATTTTCGTGGCGATTGGTCCAAATAAGATAGATCTCAAGGCTTTCTCCTGGTAAAGGAACTCCAAGGCGGGCGATGTTGCTAGAGGAGTTGTAGCCTAAAGGTCCGTTAATTAGTATGAGCATTTATTATATTTTTGTGTTTCTGTTGAGCTTTTGTGTTAGACCAAGCAAATTGCCTAAACCCCGAAAACGGCGGTTGCTCAAGTCAAAAGTCAAATTTCCTTTGCGAGTTGGGGAGCTAAGCCAACGTATTTTGAAGGTGTTAATTTCTTCAAAAGTTGAATTTTTTCTTCTGGTACATCTAAAGAGTCTACAAAATCGTGGATGGTTTTTTTATCTAGAGGTTTGCCCCTACTGAGTTCTTTAAGCTGTTCGTAAGCGTCTTCTATACCACAAGATCGCATGACCATTTGAACAGGTTCAGCCAGGATATCCCAACAGTCTTCCAAATCGAGGGACATTTTATCTTCGTTTATATCTAGTTTGTCTAGGCCTTTATTTAACGACTCAGTGGCTAAAAGATGGTGGCTGAGCGCCACTCCTAGGTTCCTAAGTACAGTGGAGTCGCTGAGATCTCTTTGCAGCCGAGAGATAGTTAGTTTCTGTGCAAAATGTTGCATTAGCGCGGTTGAAATCCCCAGATTACCTTCTGCGTTTTCAAAATCGATGGGATTTATCTTGTGGGGCATAGTCGAAGAGCCTACCTCAGATTTGTTTTGTTTTTGAGAAAAATACCCGATAGAAATGTAAGCCCATATATCTTGAGACAGATCAATCAATATCGAATTTATCAAGCCCAACTCATTAAAGTAACAAGCCATTGAATCGTGAGGCTCGATCTGCGTTGTATAAGGATTGAATTCTAAATTCAGGCTTTCCACAAACTTACGAGAGATTTTTTGCCAGTCTGTGTTGGGGTAGGCCACTATAAAGGCGTTATAGTTCCCCACAGCACCATTTATCTTTCCTTTTAACGCGAGATTTGACCATTTCGCGGCTTGGCTTTCTAGCCTATAAACAAAGTTTGCCAGCTCTTTACCCATCGTGGTTGGCGTTGCCGGCTGTCCGTGGGTCCTAGAAAGCATGCTACAATTGGCGTAGCGATTGGCGAGGTTTCTAAGAGTTTGACACAAGCTGTGAATAGCTGGCAGCACATAATTCCGGCGGACATTTTCAAGCATTATACCGTAGGCTAAATTGTTTATGTCTTCCGAAGTGCAGCCAAAATGTATATACGGAACCAATCGCTTCAATAAGTTTTCTCTTAGCATTTTTTCTTGCAGGAAATACTCAATAGCCTTGACGTCGTGATTAATGGATTTTTCCAGCTCCTTGATCTTTTGCCCATCTTTTTCTGAAAACTCTCTCACTATTTCCTTGAGTTTCTGGTTAATGGTTTTCACCTTGGCTTCTTTATCCAGAGCTAATTCTTGAGACAGTGTTAAAAGCCAACCTATTTCTACTTCTAATCTATTTTTCATCAGTCCGTATTCACTTAACGAAGCACGCAGGGATGAGGTTCTCCCTCCATATCGCCCATCTATAGGAGAAATGGCCGTTAATTCATTTAATTGGTTGTCACGCGTTTTGTCATCTATAGGCACGGGTTTTTGTTCTCCTCGTAGAGATTATTTATTTTTTTTTCTAGTGACTTCGTCGTTTTTGGTGGACGTTTAGTTAAATTTTCTTGTAATTGTTCGACGCTTGTACTTCCTACTATTGCACTCGCCGTAAAAGGACGCGAAAGGACGAAGCCCAAGCTCATCAAGGACAACCCGATCCGCTGGTTTTTCGCTAACTCAGTTAACAAATTTCTCTGGCGAATGCTGGGCAATGAGCAATAGGTCTTGAAGCCTATGTTTCTTTTTGTCCTCCTTCGTATGGTTTCAAGGCTATCGGAAGGACGGTCAGTTAACAACCCCATTGCTAACGGAGAATAGGCTAGTAGACTAAGTTTTTCGTGATGCGCGACCTCAGCGAGGTTCATTTCAAATTTTCTATTCAGCAGATTATAAGGGTTTTGCAATGAGATGATCTTTGTATTTGGGAAAGCCTTTTCATATTCCAGTAACTTCTTAACACCCCATGGTGATTCGTTGCAAAGTCCGACATATCTGATTTTACCTTCTGTGGTCAGCTTATTGAGAGCTTCCATGGTTGTTTCAAAAGAGTAATCGAGTTCCTTTAATGGAGGTCGGAAAAACGGTTTGCTAATGTCTATCGCTCTGTCAGGCCAATGCAAGTGAAATAGGTCGATATAATCCGTACTCAATCTGCGTAGGCTGCCTTCAACAGCTTCAAAAAGATTTTTTTTACTGTGGGAAGAACGCCCGCTTCTTACCCATTTGATAAAATCCCCAGGGCCAGCAGCTTTCGTAGAAATTATCACACGGTTGCGAATTTTTCTCTTTTTCAGCCAATCCCCTATGATTAATTCACTATTACCGAATGTATTAGCTTTGACAGGAGCCGGATAAATTTCCGCCGTATCGATCAGATTGACCCCCGCGTCGTACGCGAGATCGAGTTGAGCTTCGGCATCGACCTTTTCAGTTTCCCCTCCGAAAGTCATCGAGCCCAACGATAGAACGCTGACTTTGAGGTCACTTTTGCCAACTCTTCGTTTTTCCATTTACTTTTTTAATAATATTTGTGTACATAATATATAATATTTTAGAAAAGTGGGTACCGTATAGTATTAGTCTTATGAAAGGGTATATGATTTCGGATAGATTTCGGGGATTTCTCCCTGTAATAGTCGATATAGAGTCGGGCGGATTCAATCCGGAAACCGATGCACTGCTCGAAATAGCGGTAGTACTAATATCTTACGTGAAGTCCGACGGTTGGCGCAGAGACAGGACTCTAAGTTTTCACGTAGAGCCATTTGAGGGCGCTAACTTAGATAGACGTGCTCTGGATTTTAACAAAATAGACCCTAGTCATCCTTTTCGCCACGAGATTGCGCAAGCTGAAACAAATGTATTGTCGGCCATAAAAAAAGAGGTGGTGTGCGAATTGACCAAATACAATTGCTCGCGCGCAATACTAGTTGGGCACAACGCTTCCTTCGATCTCGGGTTTCTAAACGCTGCTGTCAAGCGGGTAGGCATAAAAGGTTTCCCATTTCATAGTTTTAGTACTTTTGATACGGCGACGCTTGCTGGTTTGGTTTTTGGTCAGACGGTTTTGGCTAGAGCTATGCAAGTGGCGGGGTTTCAGTGGGACGTAGCTGAAGCACACTCGGCAGCGTATGACGCTGAAGGGACTGCTGATCTTTTCTGTGAGATTGTCAACAAATGGGATAATTTGGACGTTTAACTAGTGTTGTTTTTAAAAGCCGCTATTTTTTCCTGCCAAAATTTGGTTTTTTCGACCACTTGCCTCGTATCAATCGTCAGCAGCTGACCATCATTCACGAGTTGTCGCCCACCCACCCAGACAGCCCGAATCTGATTTTTATGTCCGTTATATACGATCTGAACCACTGGATCATACACAGGGGTGCTTCCAATTTGGTTGATTTCGATCGCCACAATGTCCGCCAATTTGCCGGTCTCTAGGCTACCTATTTTTTCTCCTAGACCTAGGGCTTGAGCTCCATTGTAAGTTGCCATTTCCAAAGCCACATTCGCCGGCAACGCAGTCGGAGATTTGTTGATGCCTTTAGCTAATAAAGATGCTGTTCTCATCTCTCCTAGCATGTCTAAGTCGTTATTGCTTGCCGCACTATCAGTTCCTATTGCTACATTTAGGCCTGCCTGCGACATTCGTAGAATAGGAGCAATTCCGCTGCCTAGTTTTAGGTTACTTCTAGGGCAATGAGCCACGTTAACACCCGATCGGGCGAGGAAAGATATATCTTCGTCCGAAATGCTGGTCGCATGAACGGCTGTTAGCCTCGGAGAAAGCAGCCCGTGTTCCTTGAGCCTTCTTATGGGGGAGCAACCGTATTTAAGAACGGATTCCTCCACTTCTTCTCTCGTTTCTTGAACATGCATATGGATCTGGACATCCATTTCTTCCGCCAACGTCGCAACTCTCAGCATTGAATCATCATCTATTGTATAGGGTGCATGAGGTGCGAAGGCACACGATATTAGCGGATGGGTTCGAAAATCGTCATGGATTTTTTGACCTTTCTTGAAATATTCGTCCACTGAACCAGCCCATGCAGAGGGAAACATTATTATAATCATACCAATGCAAGCTCTGATTCCTGATTCTATACATGATCTTGCTGTTTCGTCTCCGTAGAAGTACATGTCGTTAAAGCAAGTAGTGCCGCTTAGCAGCATTTCGGCTATCGACAATGTTGATCCATCCCGCACAAATTCTTTATTTACAAAGGCTGATTCAATGGGCCATATGTGTTTTCTTAACCATTCTTTGAGAGACAGATCCTCAGCGTATCCCCGCAGGAGAGACATTGGTGAATGATTGTGGCAATTGATTAAGCCTGGAATTAGTACGGAAGATCGGTAGTCGATTTCTTCAACATTATCTTTTTTCTTTTTCTCTAGCCACTTCTCCGTTGGCAGGATAGCTGATATTTTTTGACCGTCTATTATCAAGCTATGGTTTTCAAGTACCATGTTTGCGGGTTTTACTGGTACTATCCATCCCGCGTGCAATGCTTTCTTTTTACTCATTACGTTATAATAACCTAAAAGTAGACATTTATTTGTGCCAAACAAATTCGTGTCTACAAATTGAACACAGTTATTAGCCGGAGATATATGGATCCGATAAGCTGGCAAGGCGGTAGGTTGATTCTGCTAGATCAACGACGTCTCCCAAATTCTATCGAGTATTTGTCGTGCGAGACTTCACAGGAAGTTTTTGAGGCAATAAGGTCTATGGTAGTGCGAGGAGCGCCTGCGATCGGTGTTGCGGCTGCATACGGTATGGTCCTTGTGGCAAAGGAGGCGGCGGAGAAGCCGCCCGCTACTCGAAAAGAATATATTTTTTCGCGGGCTGAATTTCTAAAAGGTGCCCGTCCTACGGCCATAAATCTAAAATGGGCTTTAGACAGTATGATTCGCATTGTAGAGTCTACGGATTGGGTTGAAATAACACATAAATTAGAAAGAACCGCCGTGACTATTCATGCCGATGATTTGGAAGCTAATAGCGAAATGGGGCGTTTGGGGGCAACCTTAATTGATGTCGGTTCGGGCGTGCTTACTCACTGTAATGCCGGTGCTCTTGCTACAGCAGGATATGGAACAGCTTTAGGTGTAATCCGTAGCGCTTACAAGAAAGGTTTAGTAGAAAAAGTTTATGCGACAGAAACTCGCCCTTGGCTGCAGGGATCCAGACTGACCGCAACAGAGCTTCAATGGGACGGTATAGGTGTAACTTTGATCGCGGATAGTGCGGCCGGATTTCTTTTTCGTTCGGGTAGAATAGATTGGGTAATAGTGGGGGCCGATAGGGTCGCTGTTAATGGGGATGTGGCTAATAAAATAGGCACTTACTCTTTGGCCGTTTTGGCTAAGTATCACCAGGTTCGTTTTATGGTCGTTGCTCCGACTTCAACCATAGATGCGAAAGTGTTCGAGGGTTCTAATATTCCCATTGAATATCGCTCCGGCGAGGAGATTACTAAGTTTGGAGAAAAGTGGCTGGCCCCACCTAAAACAGAAGCTTTCAATCCAGTTTTCGACGTTACACCAGCGGAATTAATCGACGTGATCGTTACCGAAAAAGGAGTGATTTTGAATCCGCAAGAAGGAAAAATTCAGTCCTTGATATCAAAGTGAAGTAGCTCGGGTCTAATAGTGCGCTGGTGCCATAGATGTGGTACACTTAAGCTTCAAAAAAAAGTCTACTAAATTTATAACAATCAATAACTTATGGATATCCGATGGAAGATTATGCACGCGATTTAGAGCAGGTCAATATAGAAGACGAAATGCGTGATTCCTATATGGATTATGCCATGAGCGTCATTGTTGGGAGAGCTTTGCCGGACGCCCGAGATGGCCTTAAACCAGTGCATCGGAGAGTATTATTTTCAATGCACGAGGCTGGTGTTGTTTGGAATCGTCCATACGTGAAGTGTGCGCGTGTAGTGGGTGACGTCATGGGGAAATATCACCCGCATGGTGACAGTTCAATTTATGATGCCTTAGTGAGAATGGCGCAAGATTTTTCGATGAGGTGCCCGTTAATAGATGGCCAAGGTAACTTCGGTTCGATAGATGGAGATGCTCCTGCTGCAATGCGTTATACAGAGTGCAGATTGGCGAAAATATCTAACGAGGTGCTTGCAGATATTGATATGGAAACAGTTGATTTCGCCCCGAATTACGACGGTAAAGAATCTGAGCCGGCTGTCCTTCCGTCTAAAGTTCCCAATCTACTCATTAATGGATCGAGTGGAATCGCTGTTGGTATGGCAACCAACATACCGCCCCATAATTTATCTGAGGTGATGGACGCTTGTATTGCTTTGGTGGATAAACCCGGTCTCGATATTGAGAGCGTGCGGGCTCACGTTCCAGGGCCCGATTTCCCGACAGCAGGAATAATAAATGGAGCGGAGGGTATTCAAGAAGCTTATAGAACTGGCCGA
>CAZXQY010000023.1:0-29915 GCA_964642505.1 uncultured Gammaproteobacteria bacterium
TTTTAGGATGGAGTGGTCTTTCTCGGCCCTCAAACCCGTAAGGGCGAAAGTGGTAGCATCTCCACCGTCATCCAATATCATGTTGGGACCGTGCCCATTTCCCCAATCGAATATTCTACTCGTATATTCCCAATAATCCCTCACAGACTCCCCTTTTACTGCAAAAACCGGTGTCCTGGAAGCGGCTATCGCTGCCGCCGCATGATCTTGAGTCGAAAATACGTTACAGCTGGCCCATCTGACTTTCGCTCCTAATTCTTGCAAGGTTTCTATGAGCACTGCCGTTTGGATCGTCATGTGAAGGGAGCCCGCTATTCGTGCTCCCTTCAACGGCTTGGATTCACGATACTCCTCCCTCATAGCCATCAGTCCAGGCATTTCGTGCTCAGCTAATTCGATCTCTTTTCGACCGAAATCCGCCAAAGCAAGATCTTTAACAACAAAGTCTTTGAAATCGTTTTTGCCGGATTTTATATTAGGCCGTCGGGGTTTTTGAAGCATGAATTATCTCCGAATTTTTGTTTAGTGAAGATCTATATAATTTTTGCACCATGTAGATTTTTCTCATTCTCACTTAGCTACCCTTATGCGATCGCTTTTTGCAACGAATCAATCAGATCAAGTTTTTCCCACGAAAATCCCCCATCGGTCTCAGGTTCACGTCCAAAGTGGCCATAGGCCGCGGTTCGTTCATAGATAGGCTTATTCAAGCCAAGATGTTCCCGGATTCCTCTCGGGCTTAAATCAACGCAATCTTGCAGACAATCGGCAATCTTTGAATCATCGCCAACACCAGTGCCATGTAAGTCAACGTAAAGGGATAAAGGCTTAGACACACCAATCGCGTAGGCTAACTGAATCGTGCATTTACTAGCTAAATCGGCACCGACTACATTTTTAGCCAAATACCGAGCTGCGTACGCCGCAGATCGATCGACTTTCGATGGATCCTTGCCAGAAAAAGCTCCTCCTCCATGAGGAGCAGCTCCACCATAGGTGTCCACTATAATTTTTCGACCCGTCAGTCCTGCATCTCCATCCGGCCCACCAATAACAAAACGGCCAGTCGGATTAACATAAAATTCGTCATCCTCACACATCCACCCTTCTGGTATCGAATCATTCACAAATGGCCTTACTATTTCCCTCACTTCCTCTTGACTCAACTCCGCAGAATGTTGAGTCGATACCACTATAGATTTCGCACCAACTGGGACTCCATTCTCATATCTCAGTGTTACTTGACTCTTCGCATCAGGACCAAGTCCTGATACTTTTTTCGCATGCCTTGCTTTCGCCAGCTCTTCTAATATCCTGTGCGAGAAAAATATAGGTGCGGGCATAAGTGGCTCAGTTTCCTTACAAGCATAACCAAACATAATGCCTTGATCTCCCGCTCCTTCGTCTTTACTGGTCCCAGCATCTACTCCCTGCGCTATATCGGGGGACTGGTTATGAACATAAACAGATACATCTGCCTTTTCCCAATGAAACCCCGCTTGTTCATACCCTATATCCTTAACAGCATTACGGGCAAGTTGCTCTATGTTATCCGATGTAATCCTATCCGGTCCCCGAATCTCTCCGGCGATTACGATACGATTCGTCGTTGTTAACGTTTCAACAGCTACTCGAGAAAATTGATCGGCTGCCAAATAAGCATCTACCACTGAATCTGATATCCGATCACAGACTTTATCCGGGTGCCCTTCTGATACCGACTCACTGGTAAACAGATAATTAGATTTCAATCCCTTTCTCCTACTTTTTTCATAAAATGGTTAAGTCTCTCGGACCTTCAAAACTATTTTCCCTTTGTGAGAACTTGATTCCATCAGACGATGAGCAGCCGCAGCATCTTTTAAATCGAATACAGTATCTATATAACTTCGGATTTTTCCTTCCGAAATCATAGGCCACAAGATTTCTCTCACTCCGGTTGCGATCGCCGTTTTCTCCGCTGTCGATTGGGGCCTTAGAGTTGAGCCAGTTATTTTCAATCTGTTCATCAAGAGGGTACCAAGATTAAGTTCAACCTTGTGTCCCAGTAAAAAGGCGATCGAGACATACCTGCCATCCCTATCTAAAAGATCCAAGTTTTGGGGAAAATAGGAACCACCAACCATGTCAAGCACTACATCCACACCCCGGTCGGAAATCTCCTTGATCTCCTTCTTAAAATCTTTATGCGTGTAGTTTATCGCGTGATCGGCACCAACTTCAATGCAAAACCCACATTTCTCCTCGCTACCTGCGGTAACAAAGACTGTAGCTCCGATAGCTTTAGCAACCTGGATTGCCATCACACCTATACCACTACTTCCACCGTGGAGCAGTAAGAGCTCTCCTGATTTTAAGGTCCCTCGGTCTATCAAGTTGTGAAAAACCGTGAAGGCGGTTTCCGGTAGCGCGGCTGCTTCATATTGATTTAAGCCTTCGGGCCAATCCAAGCAATGCGCCAGGTTAACCTTACAGTATTCTGCATACCCTCCACCATGCGTTAGCGCCACGACCTTATTACCGCACATCTCACCGTTAACATTCTGTCCGGTTTCGACAATCTCTCCACTCACTTCTAACCCAGGAATAGGACTAGCGTCTTTCGGGACTTTGTAAAGGCCTTTGCGTTGCAAGATATCCGGCCGATTTACACCCGCCGCATCTACCTTGACTAGAACTTCTTCCTTCCCAATCTTCGGGATTGGCGAATCTACCAATTCCAAAACCTCTGGTTTTCCTGCTTTCCTTATTACAACGCTTTTCATCAACTCTCCCAAATATCACAATCCAATTCTAATTCAAGCATCGGGATACTTAAATTCCAAGCCGGCATAAACAGCGCTTTCAAAATCTTCTACCTCAATGCTTAAATCTTTTAGAATTTCGCCCAGCACTGCGTTGTCTTCTTTACCATTCCACATTTTGGTATAGGTTCCCTTTTTGTACCCGTTATCCTGTCTAAATCTATTCAAGACATTTTTACCAATATAGGACTTATAGAGATCCTCAAAACTGAACTCACACGATCTGAGGACTGCACCGAAAAATTTGATAGAAAATTCTTTTGTGCGCAAAGCACCCTCCGCTAACCCTTCTACCGATCTATGGAAATCCATTACGTCGCTCTGGTTATCCCATTGTTGATCTACTTTTGCCGCGGTTATCGACCAGTCCGAATCGCGCACCAACAAGGAGCTGAGCCCAAAATGCCAAATATCGACTACTTCCAGTAAAACTTGATCCATATCAGGATGTTCCTTTTTCCACCATTTCCATCCTCCGTAGTGCTCCATCAATTCAGCGCATTCTATCCACACTGCTCGATACCATTCTCGTCCTTGAAGTGCCCAATCAACGTCAATTTTACGATTAATAGCATCTTGTAGTCTCATCATATCGAGAATCTTTTGTCGTCTGTCTATAGACACGGTTGCGTTCATCCCATAGTATTTCGTAAGCTGATTATAGCCCGAATTCGACATTTTTAAGTCAATATTGATGAACTTTTTTTTAAAACATAAATAGCTCCTTGAAGTAAACGTCATAGACTATGGATACAGCTACGACCACAGGAGCAGTCATCGTTGCGGTATTATTTACTCTTGTTTATACCAACAAAAACACTGACATAGTGATATGGGCCGGGGTACTGGCACTCACTCTGATTCCGCACAGCAATGACACCGGGAAATTCGAAATTGGAATTATATCCTTTTCGGATGCTTTCGACGGGCTAACCAATGAAGGAGTTGTTGCAATAGCCGCTCTGTTTGTAGTGGCTGCAGGAGTAAAAGAGACCGGGCTAATGGGAGCCCTTTTAGAAAATACACTGAAGAAGATAAAATCAGATACAGAAGTTCGTTTTAAGATATTGGGTACCACATCCTTCGTAAGCGCCTTTTTTAACAACACCCCTTTAATGGCTCTTCTGGTTCCCGCTATTAGTCAACCGACGAGCAGATACGGATTATCACCAAATCGCATTTTAATGCCTCTTTCCTTCGCCGCTATCCTCGGTGGCGCATGTACTTTAATTGGCACTAATACTAACTTGATCATAAATGGTTGGCTTATCGAAAACTCCAATCACGTTGGTTTTGGGATTTTTGAAGTAACTCCCATAATGCTGCCAGGCGCGATCACAGCGTTCGCCATTCTGCTTTTTTTGTCTCCGAAAATCCTGCCGGAAAGAACACCCGTGCTACGACAACTCGGCGATATGGGAGAAAATACCGTGGAAATGATTGTCAAAGATGATAGTCCAATTGTAGGCAGCACTATTGGCGATGCTGGATTACGTGGTTTAGAAGGGCTTTATTTGATAGAAATCGTCCGAAGAAACCAATCACTGGCGGCGGTATCTTCAAACATTCTAATAGAAGCTGGTGACAGACTATGTTTTGTGGGAGCAATAGACACTCAATCTACGCTTGAGACAATCGAGGGGTTAGTAGTACCAGAAAAACGAAATTTTCAACTTCGTGAAACGGCGAATAGGCACTTTATAGAAGTGGTGATAAATGGCTCAAACTTAGTCATAGGTAAAAGTGTCAAAGAAAGTCGATTTCGGACGATTTATTCCGCTGCTATTTTAGCGGTGGCCAGAGACGGACGCCACATTAAAGGAAAGATCGGCGACATCGTTTTAAAAGAAGGCGATACCCTGTTGTTAGAGACTCGAAGAGACTTTCTTTCCGATCCTGAAAAACAGGAAGATTTTTTCGTAGTTAGCAACTCAAAACCTCTAGCCAACAAGCCCAAACCATCAGTCTTCCTCCCTTTAAGTATCGTCCTATTGATGGTGGGCATTGTTACTTTAAAAGTAGCAAGCCTTATGGCAGCAGCTATCGCCGCTGCAATAGCTATGATAATTACAAGATGTTGTACTATAGAAAATGCACGTAAAGCTATAGATTGGCAAATTCTTTTTACGATAGCGGGAACGTTGGCCCTTGGAAAAGCTATGGCCGGAAGCGGTTTAGCATCTTTTATCGGAAATTCCTTGCTTAACGTACTACCTGCTAATACGACCGTTTATTTAGTGGTGTTTTTCATCCTTAGTTCACTGGTTTCCAACATTATCTCTTCCAAAGCGGGAGCTCTGTTTGTGCTACCAATCGCCGCGTCGATATCGCAAATACTCGGGATCCCGTTGGTTCCACTCGTTCTAACAATTATGGTCGGGGCGTCCATGGCTGTTGCAAGCCCTTTAACGTACCCTACAAATTTAATGGTATACGGTCCGGGAGGGTATTTCTTTTCGGACTATCTCAAATTAGGTCTGCCGGTCACAGCAGTGACCGGCTTCATGGGTGTCGTAACCATCCGACTGCTCTTTCCTTTTTAATGACATCGGAATGCTTAGTTATATTGCCCCACGATCGAGTTGTCTAATATCTTTGATCCCGCCGATTTTCATAAGCACTCTCTCTAACCCTAGGGCTACGCCTGAAAGTTTTTTTAAATTTGCATTCGCTAAAGAACACAACCAGTTGTTATCAAGAGGCACTATAGAAAGGCCTCGTTTAGCCCTAAGCTTATTTTCACTTATAAAGCAATCTCGTTGCTCTTTAGCCGACAGAATTTCCTGATATCCATTTGCTAGCTCTAGTCCGTCCGCGAAAAGTTCAAAACGCTTGGCGATTGTCGGACTTCCAGTAGTCAGTTCCGAATAGCATCTGAGCTCAGAAGGATAATCAAAGACAAAAGTAAGACCTCTACCAGACAGGCTACTAGATGTTAAATGGGAGTCAAGAAAATCAAACAGTACATCTCGGTCATTAAGATCCGTTTCTGAGACTGTAAATCCTAGGTCTAAAGCGACTGCCTTTAACCGGCTAGTAGGTGAATTATGACAGCTGAAACCAAATTCGCCTCTAAACAACTCATCATAGGTGAGAGATGTAATAGCCCCAGACAATCCTATATAGTGTAAGAGCTCCGATACGTCCTTCATGAGACGCTTGTAACCCATACCAACCCGATACCATTCTACCATTGTAAATTCTTGTAAGTGGCATTTACCGACCTCGTCCGCTCTAAATACCGTTGCCAGCTCAAAAATATCACACGCGTCTCTACACACGATTTGCTTCAAGGCGGACTCTGGCGAGGTGCGCAGGTAGCGTTTGTACCCTTTATGAACTAGCGAAAAATTGGACACGTTTGGTTCTGCTGTAGGCAGCTCTAGCAAACAGGGAGTCTTTACTTCCTTTACCTTTTGTTCCGCGAAATATTCCCTAACACTAGCGCTTAAAGCCGGGACTCCATACACAGTCAGAATACTTCCTTCAGACTAATTAAGAAAAAGGCGTCCTTCAACAAAGTCCTCACTCCTTTACTCTAGAAACATATTCTCCACTCCTGGTATCAATCCTCAACAATTCCCCTTCTTCTACGAACAAAGGAACTTTGACAGAAGTCCCAGTCTCTAATTCAGCGGGTTTAGTCGCACCAGCAGCAGTATCACCCTTCAAGCCTGGATCCGTTTTTGTAACCGTCAAGTGAACAAAGTTAGGCGGAGATATTGAGATAGCCATCCCATTCCATAGAGTTATTTCACATTTTTCTTGGCCCTTTAACCACATTTTAGCATCTCCAACCGCTTCTATCGGCGCAATGATTTGTTCATAATCATTTTCGTTCATGAAGACCCAACCTTTTCCATCGCTGTACAGGTAAATCATTTCGATATCTACGACATCAGCAAGTTCTACACTTTCACCTGACTTCATAGTTTTCTCAACAACTCTTCCGTTCTTTAGATTTCGTATTTTCACCCGATTAAATGCTTGACCTTTGCCTGGTTTCACAAATTCGTTCTGGAGAATGTTATAGGGATCACCATCTAGCAACAGCTTTACGCCTGGCTTAAACTGATTGGTATTTATTGTGGCCATTGTGGTTCCGACTTTAATAAGAGGTATTTATGACAACTTTAAAAAATAAAGCGACAGGGTGCGATAATTGGAAATCAATTCTACGACATTCGTACCTATCATGGGAAGTTCTACTAAAATATCTAGATCTAAAGCCGGATCAAATCCAGATTGACGACACAAGTCGACACACCTTTCCTTTCAAAGTGACGAGACAGTACGCATCCAGAATCCAGAAAGGAGACCCCAAAGATCCCTTGCTTCGGCAAATAATTCCTCTGACCGAAGAAAAAATATCTCACCCCGACTACCAGGATGATCCTCTAGGAGAGATCGGACATAGATTCGGTTCTAGTTTTCTTATAAAGAAATATAAAGGTAGAGCTTTAATGATTACCACCGGATCATGTGCTATTCATTGCCGCTATTGTTTCCGAAAAAACTTTCCTTATACCGAGAAAATAGGACGTCAAAAAATATTGCTAGCATTGGGTGAACTACAAAATCTAAGCGAAATCGACGAACTTATACTTAGCGGTGGCGACCCACTTATTCTAGAGGACTTGAAATTAGACACTATTTTAAATTGTCTTTCGGAACTTCCTCACATTCGCCGAGTTCGAATCCACACCAGGATTCCTGCAGTTTTCCCTCCACGAATCACACCTTCGCTGTTGAGAGTACTAAGTAATCGAAGATACTCTTTAATTTTGGTTACCCACATTAATCATCCCAATGAAATTGACGGAGAAGTACGTGCAGCTATTAACGCGTTAAGACAAAATCAAATTACGCTGCTCAATCAAAGCGTTTTACTAAAGGATGTGAACGACAATCATGATACGCTCCGAAATCTCTCCAACAAGCTATTCGAGATTGGTATCTTACCGTACTACATACATATGTTAGACAAAGTAACCGGAACTACTCATTATGAGGTGACGCGACGCAAAGCTAAATCTCTCAAAAAACTATTGTACGCGTCACTACCCACTTATCTTGTTCCCAGATTCGTCGAAGAGATACCAGGCGCCCCTTCTAAGAACCCGATTTAGTCGAAAGAGAGACGAGATTAATTCATTGGCTCCAATTTGCTCACGCCCCTGAAACCCTTGGGAAGAAATAAACCTCTCTTCGCTCTATCCGATACATAATTTATTTGATCACTTTCTTTTAATTTTAAATATCTTTCTCCTGATACGACCTTTAAGGTTTGATCAGGTTTTAAAATTGTACACGCTTGCATAATTTCCGTAGATTCACCTTTTTTCATCTGCGGTAGATGGATTAACTTCTGGCCTTTCCCTTTGCTCAGGACAGGAAGCTCACCGCACGGGAAAATCAATAGCTTGCCTAAGCTAGATACTGCAGCCACCCAATCTTCGTCGGGATTGTCAATCAGGAATGGCGTCAACATAGAAAATCCTGCGGGTACATTGATAACAGCCTTACCAGATTTGTTTTTTGTCATCAACTCACCCATTCTAGCTACGAAACCGTAACCAGTCTCAGAAGCTATTAGTAAAAATTTGTTTTCGTCGTATAGGAACATTCCAGAAAAATGAGAACCGTCTGGAGGAGTAAGCCAACTTGTAAGAGCTTCTCCATGCCCTCGTGCCGACGGAAGGGAGTGGCAATCTAACGAATAACTCCTGCCTGTTGAATCGAAAATGAGTAGCTTATGATTGCTTTTACACGAGACCATAGCCTTGAACCCATCTCCGCTTTTAAAGTTAAGTTCTTTAGCTTGAATATCATGCCCTTTAGCTCCCTTGATCCATCCATTTTTGGAAAGAATAACTGTAATAGATTCAGGACTAAATAATTGTGAAACATCCAATTCTAACGCAGCCGGACGTTCGACGACTTTGGTTCGCCTCTCGTCTCCAAACTTTTCTACTTCTTCTTTAATCTCCTTTTTTAACAAACCTCTTAAACGTTTTTTTGAACTTAAGGTTGTCGAAATTTGCGATTTCTCGTCTTCGAGATCCGATACTTCTGTAGTAATTTTTTCTTCTTCAAGCTTAGCGAGAAAACGAAGTCTTAAATTCAATATGCCCTCTGCCTGTAAATCGCTTAACTTGAAGGCTTTTTTTAAGGCTAACTTCGGTTTGTCTTCTTCGCGAATGATTTTAATAACGGCGTCTATGTTTAGATAAACGGTCAATAATCCCTCTAAAATATGCAGGCGATTTTCTATTTTCTCCAACCTAAACTTTAATCTTCGCTCTATAGTCGACAATCGAAATTCGATCCATTCCTTTAGAAGAGGTAACAGACCTTTATTAGCTGGAAGTCCATCGATCCCTATTAAATTGAAATTTAATCGGTGAGTCTTTTCTAGATCGGTAGTCGCAAAGAGATGTTGCATTAACCGTTCGGCATCAATTCTAGAACTTTTCATCACCAAAACTAACCGCACCGGAAACTCATGGTCAGATTCATCTCTCAAGTCTTCAAGCATTGGTAATTTTTTTTGTGACATCTGTTGGGCAACTTGTTCCATTATCTTGCTTCCGGACACTTGATAGGGCAATTCGAAAATAACGATTTCCTTTTTTGTGACTTGATAGCATGCTCGAAGTTTTAGAGTACCACTTCCGTCGGTGTACATAGTTTTTAATTCATCAAGCGGAGTGACTAATTCACCGCCAGTCGGAAAATCCGGCCCCCGTACGATATTCGAAGTCTCGTCAATAGTTAATTTAGGTCCTGATAATATTCGGATACATGCCTCTCCAACCTCTCTTATATTATGTGGAGGTATATCCGTCGCCATCCCTACAGCTATCCCAGTGGTACCATTAAGAAGTACGTTGGGCAATTTAGCGGGCAAGATAAGCGGTTCTTCGAGCGTACCATCAAAGTTCGGAGCAAAATCGACAGTTCCCTGGTTCACTTCATCTAATAAGGACCTTGAGAACCGTGTCAATTTCGCTTCCGTATACCTCATCGCAGCGAACGATTTCGGATCATCACTTGATCCCCAGTTTCCTTGACCATCTATTAAGGGATACCTATAACTAAAAGGCTGAGCCATGAGGACCATAGCCTCATAACAAGCTGAATCACCATGGGGATGAAACTTACCAATCACATCTCCAACTGTACGAGCCGACTTTTTATGCTTTGCTTCGTATTCGAGTCCTAACTGGGACATGGCGTAAACTATCCGCCTTTGAACCGGCTTTAGGCCATCTCCGATATTTGGTAACGCTCGATCGAGAACTACGTACATGGAGTATTCTAAATAGGCTTTTTCCGCGAATTCTCTGAGCGGTAACCGATCGATAAGAGCTTGTTCGGAATCAGACTTCATAAATTTGATTAGTTAGAGTTGACCAAGTTTCCTTTTTTTTCCAACCAAATCCTACGGTCAGCCGCCCTCTTCTTTCCAAGAAGCATATCTAAAATCGCCTCTGTTTTTCTTTCGTTGTCAATATTCAATTGTATGAGAGTCCGGGTAGCTGGTTCCAAAGTGGTCTCTTTCAGCTGGCTCGGATTCATTTCACCCAAACCTTTAAACCGCTGCACATTTACTGATTTTCCCGATTTACCATGTATTTTCTTCAAAATAGTGTCTCTTTCCTCATCATCGCGCGCATAATATACCTCTTTAGCAACGTCGATGCGATACAGGGGTGGCATCGCTACATAAATTCTTCCTTCCCTGACCAAGGAAATATAGTGTCTCACAAAAAACGCACATAAAAGAGCGGCAATGTGTAAGCCATCAGAATCTGCGTCAGCCAGAATACAGACTTTGCCATAACGAAGTTTATCTGTAACCTTCTCTCCTGGTTCCATCCCTAATGCAATAGAAATATCTTGTACTTCGTTAGAACCCAGTATGGCAGAAGGATCTAGTTCCCAGGTATTTAGAATTTTACCTCTCAGTGGCAAGATGGCTTGGAATCGCCGGTCTCTCGCTTGTTTGGCCGAACCGCCTGCTGAGTCACCTTCAACTAGAAATAACTCAGTAATTTCAAGATCACTATCGGTACAATCGGCCAACTTACCCGGTAAAGCCGGACCTCCTCCGACGACCCGCTTTCTGACTATCTTATTTTTTTTGAGCCGATTCCTGGCCTTAGAAATGATAAGTTCTGCTATTTTCTCACCCGACTCTACATGTTTATGCAACCAAACCGCGAATTCATCCCGAATAACATTAGTAACAAAAGTGCCACAGGATCGGGAAGATAATCGTTCTTTAGTTTGGCCGGAAAACTGAGGGTTTTTCATCCTTATAGATAATAAATAAGCACAACTTTCTGCGACATCCTCGCTATTAATCTTTACCCCCCGTGGCATCAAATTTCGACTTTCGGAGAAATCTCTCAAGGCTTCAACTAATCCTTGCCTCATTCCAGATAAATGGGTTCCTCCTTGAACAGTGGGAATCAAATTCACATAGCTTTCCTTTAAGAGATCGACAGGCTCCGTTGTCCAGTAAATTCCCCATTCAAGTTCACTTTCAAATGTTTTGGTGCTACCAAAAAATGGTGGATTCGGAATTGATATCGGAACAATTATGCTTTCAGAGAGGTACCCAAACAATCCGTTTTCAAACAGCCATTCGTCCTTCTCCCAGTCGTGGTTATTTTTGAAAATAATCTTTAGGTTCGGGCAAAGAATGGCTTTCGCTTTAAGTAGATGTCGAAGGCGAGTTACTGATATTTTCATGGAATCGAAATATATCGGGTCAGGCCAAAACCGAATCGACGTCCCCGTATTTCTTCGGCCTACTTTATTTATTTCCCGCAGCGAAGAAACCACCTTTCCATCACCAAAGCTCATTGTAAACATTTTCCCTGATCTTTTTACTTCAATTTCCAATTTTTTAGACAAGGCGTTTACTACCGAAACGCCGACCCCGTGGAGCCCTCCCGCATAATCGTAATTTTTATCTGAAAATTTTCCTCCAGAGTGGAGCTTGGTCAAAATAACTTCAACACCGGAAATTTTTTCGGTCGGATGCAGGTCAGTCGGCATGCCTCGTCCGTTGTCCGATACTGATATTGAGTCGTCTTTATGAAGAGCTATCTCTATTTGGCTACAATGCCCGTTTAACGCTTCGTCTACACTATTATCTACCAATTCTTGGATCAAATGATTAGGACGTGAAGTGTCTGTATACATTCCAGGCCGTTTTCGGACTGGTTCCAAACCGGAAAGAATTTCTATATCAGAAGCGTCGTAACGTTCGCTCAAAGGCGTTCCAATTAAAGTTTGAAATAACTATTCTAGCTCATGATCATGCGGACCGAAACACCTAATGAAACTGGTTTCAAAGCCTTTTTCGATTCAAGTCGCGCAACAACGATTCATAGGTGTCCTTTGAAATCACTCTAGGCTCCGCCTTGTACGCTGGATGGTCTACACCCACAACCAATTTATCTCTTCTTTCCATAGCAACGGCCATGTCAGTGGTTATGGCGAATCGGAGAAAGTGAACAGCAGAGGTTTTGCCTTTGTCCTCTCTGTTCAAATCTTCATCAGCATAGGCGAATTTCTTTCCAAATTCTCCGATCTTCAACCAAATCCTCTTTTCTATCCCTCTCAACTCTCTGAGCTTCCTTCTCCTTACAGCCTCATCTGTATACTCTAGCATCATAGTTGCTTTCAAATTGGAACGATCTGGAATCAAGGAAGCGTACGCAAGAAGCTCTTCCTCCACCGCTTGTCTCTCAAATATTTTTTCTATCCTCAGCATCTCTTGGACTTGATACTGGATTGTCAGTTTACTTTCAAAATATACGGTCAAATTATGTCCTATCGGCACCCTTCTAGCTTTTTTGTGTAGCATCGCTTTGGTCCGAAAAGTTGAACGATTTTTAGAGTATTCCTCCAAACTCATCAAATCTTCTACCCGTAGCCCCGAAGTCATATTCAAACCGTTATCCCGTACGCAAACTTGAGGGCGGCAAATCCTGACTTAAAGGAACTCATTGATTCCACACCTTGCTCGATTAAATCGAACGCCATCGGACAATCACTAATATAAAAATCAGGATTCTGTTCATTTATCGACCTAATTACTGGACGGCATATCTTTTTGGCAAACGGATAGCTTTCTTTTTTGACAGCGTAGGTGCCGTTGTGACCAGAACATCTCTCTACTACGTTGACAGAGGTTCCAGGAACCAACTCCAGGACTTCCTTTGTCTTGAATCCTATATTTTGCACACGCTGATGACAAGGGGCATGATAAGCAACCGTTCCCAAAGATTCGACAAAGTTCGTGTTTAGCGTTCCTCTACTGTGAAGCATCATTAACAATTCGAACGGATCGAGCATAGCATCGGCTACTGACTTTACGCTATGGTCTTCCGGAATTAGCAACGGCAACTCTTTCCTATACATCAGTACACAGCTTGGAATTGGAGCAGTTATGAAATAACCCTCTTTAGCTAGCTTCACCATTTCGCCAATATTTTCTTTGTTAAATTTCTCGACAGATTGCAAGTCACCAAGTTCAAATTTCGGCATCCCACAACACGAATCACTTTGAATAATTTTGAGATTTATCCCATTTAGTCGAAAAATGTCCTGCATATCCCTAACTAGACCAGGAGAATTGTAATCACCATAACATGTAACGAATAGTGCAACCTTTAAGCCGGAACTGGCTACCGATTGAACGTCACCTGCCTTTTTCTCAAAATCGTTAGATTCCACATATTTTTTCCTGAACGTTGACCTTTCAAATTTTGGCAATGGTGCCTTTGCGTGAATACCTCCTATTTTTTCTAATAGAGTCCGCGCAAACCTGTTATCACTGACTTTGTTTACAACCTCAGATACTACCGGCAATCCCGCTAATTTACCCACAGTGATAGTCGATGTTAAAATTTTATCTCGTATTTTAGCCTTTCCTTCTTCAAAGGATACGGCTTTAGCACGAAGCATTAAATGAGGGAAATCTACCTTCCACTCGTGAGGAGGTACGTATGGACACTTTGTCAAATAACAAAGGTCACACAGATAGCATTGATCCACGACCGAGGAAAAAGACTCTTTTGGAACACCATCCACCTCCATTGTGCTACTCTCGTCTATGAGATCAAACAACGTCGGAAAAGCATTGCAAAGACTCACACAGCGTCGGCATGTATGACAGATGTCAAAGACACGCTCTAACTCTTGATTCAAAGATTCTTTGTCATAAAAGTTTTTTTCTCGCCACTTCACTGGATGGCGTACAGGCGCCTCCAGGCTACCTTCTTTATCTGAAGTGTAATTCAAGAACTTTTCCTAAAGTTAGGTTAAGAGGGAACAAATTAAAGCTCGCCCCCTCTCGAAGTGAACAACAAGTTTGTTTAAATTCTAACCCAATGAGTCAAGCGCTTTTTGAAACCGGTTGGCGTGCGACCTTTCAGCTTTTGCTAGGGTTTCAAACCAGTCCGCTATTTCATCAAATCCCTCATCTCTTGCCGACTTCGCCATCCCTGGGTACATATCCGTATATTCGTGAGTTTCCCCAGCGATCGCGGCCTTCAAGTTTTGCTCTGTCGTACCAATAGGTTCACCAGTAGCCGGATCCCCTACTGCCTCTAGATATTCGAGATGTCCATGCGCGTGTCCTGTCTCTCCTTCTGCAGTTGACCTAAAGACCGTCGAAACATCATTATAGCCTTCAACGTCCGCTTTTTGAGCGAAGTAGAGATAGCGTCTATTTGCTTGTGATTCGCCTGCGAAAGCCGCCTTCAAATTTTCTTCTGTTTTACTGCCTTTTAACGACATGTTGTTGCTCCTGAAAGTTGCAAAAAATCGAATTTTACTTACCAATTTAGACTAAGTCTAAAGATTCGATTATCAAATGTAGCTCGCGGACTGTCAACCGAATAGATTATTGACCAATAACAGCCACAAGGATACAGTGCGTAAGGCTGCAAAAACTTTGAGACACATACTTGGGTGACGTCCAAAAGATTAATTTATCTTTAGTTTAATTATAATGAGCAAAACATCAGGAAAAAACCAATCCAATTTTGATCAGTCCATCAAAAAATTGGAAGAAATCATAGAGAAAATGGAGAATGGCGAGCTACCTTTGGAGCAATCAATTAAACTATTTGAAGAAGGTATCGAATTGTCCAAAAAATGTCAGATTGCTCTGAAAGCTGCGGAGGGTAAGATCGAAAAATTGATGAAAGAGAGTAATTCTCTTGTGGAATTCAAAGATGTTGGAAAGGGGGGGGATTGATTAACTGTGGTTTTGAATGAAATCGTCACTCCTCTTCAAGAAAGATCTGACCAATTCCTTAGTGAGATATTACCGGATTCGGAATCCCAGGATTCAAGTCTCGCTCAAGCAATGAGATACGCAGTTCTTTCCCCAGGTAAGCGGATAAGACCAATTCTAACCTATGTCACGGGACAAGCGTTAGGCGCGACCATTGAGCAATTAGATCAAGCAGCGGCAGCCGTTGAAATAATTCATGCTTATTCACTTATCCATGATGACCTTCCGGCTATGGACGACGACGACCTGCGTAGAGGGCGCCCAACCTGCCATAGAAAGTTCGATGAAGCCACTGCGATCCTTGCAGGAGACGCACTACAATCGTTAGCTTTTGAAGTCCTCGTTAGAGAATCGGAACCCTTGATATCGCCTGACATATTAGTAAAAATGGTCCGACTCCTAGCGAACGCCAGTGGAATAAAGGGAATGGCAGGAGGTCAAGCCGTCGATTTGGCTGCTACAGGAACAATGATGGATGAGGCTCGGATGAAATCTATGCACTTGTTGAAGACGGGTGCTTTAATAAAGGCCAGCGTAATGCTGGGTTACTATGTTTCCCAATCAAACAATCTGATCATTGAATCTGCCTTACAAAATTATGCGCGCTGTATAGGTTTAGCTTTCCAGGTACAAGACGACATTTTGGATGTAGAAGGAGATACGGCAACGATTGGGAAACCGCAAGGCTCGGACGATAATTCAAACAAAGCTACTTATCCGAAAGTTTTAGGTCTAATAGAAGCGAAAGAGAAAGCTCACGAATTGGTCTCTTCGGCGATCAATAGCCTCGAGAAATTGAATCGCAAAGCCGATCCATTGAGATTAATTGCTGAATATATTATTCAAAGAAAGAAATAACACAATCTGCTTTTAGAGTTTTGGAAATGTCATGGAAAGATCAAACACAAAAAACAAACTTTTTGAAGGAATACGAATAGTAGATTTTTCAAATGTAGTTTCTGGACCGATGGCCACTCAAATTCTCGCCGATCAAGGGGCGGACGTAATCAAAATAGAATCCCCTGAAAACGGTGATTTAACTAGAATGATAGGCGCCAATAGAAATGGATTCAGTTCCATGTTCGCTGTGTTGAATCGAAACAAACGGTCTATGGTAATAAACATCAAGTCTCCAAAAGGACAAGCTGTCTTGAATAGATTGCTTCTAACCGCAGACGTGTTAGTTCAAAATTTTCGCCCAGGTGTTATGGATAAATTAGGTCTTGGAAAGACCGCTGTGCGCAAAAATTTTCCTAGCCTTATCTATATGTCTATAAGTGGATTTGGGGAAGTCGGCCCTTACTCAAAACGACGAGTCTACGATCCGGTTATACAGGCCATTAGCGGATACGCTAGTACACAGAATCCAAGCCATCCGGATCTAATCAAGAATCTTATTTGCGATAAAGTTACGGCTTTGACTGCCGCCCAAGCTATTAGCGGAGCTTTGTTTGCCAGGGAAAGAGATAAGAATAGAGATGGAGAGTTCGTAGATCTTTCGATGCTGGACGCTGGGCTTGCTTTCCTTTGGCCAGACGGAATGATGAACAACACTCTATTGGGAGACGCGATAACCCCGATGCCCCCCCTATCAGACATTTATCAGATAAATGAAACCGCTGATGGTCACATTACTTATTTGGTGGTTTCAGATTCTGAGTGGGTTGGCCTGTGCCAAGCCCTAGAAATACCAAAAATGTCTAACGACTCTAGATTTGTCGATCTTATTAATCGGATCAAAAACATCGATGAACTCAAATCGATTTTAAAAAAAGAAATGGTGAAATGGAATACTGTCGAAATTTGCGACCGCTTGGAAGAGGAAGATGTACCTTTCGCGAAAATAAACTCTGTCTCCGAAGTGATGACAGATCCTCAAATCCTAGCAAACAGCTCAATAGATAGACATAAGCATCCAATAGCTGGTGACTTACAGTTTCCAAAGCACCCTGCAAGTTTTGAGAAACGATCCTCCGATGTACGTCTCCATGCTCCGTCTCTAGGCGAACATACCCGAGATATTCTATTAGAACTAGAGCTCGGAAATTCAGAAATTGAGAACCTGTACGAAGATGGTTCAGTAGCTTGAGAACCTAAATACGCCCTCCTACTTTCTATTATTTTTGAGAGTAAAATATTAGAAAGTATTGATTACTATAACGAAGTCCTTCATCATAATAGAAAGCGGAACGATGGATCGCGAGTGTTTAAATAAATTGGCCATTCAATGAAACATTTGTTTCGTAACCTAGTAGCGATAAAACTTAGGAGATTTCTAATGAATAAAAAGTTAATCGGGTTAATCCGGTTGGCTGTTACCAGCCTTTTTCTTGCGACCCTCGTGGCTTGCGCTGCTCCAGAGAAAGTGGACAATAGCGGGGCTATTAGAAAAGCCCAACAAGACGCCGCCAAAGCGTTAAAAGCGGCTGAAGAGGCAAAAGCAGCCGCTGAGGCCGCAAAAACTGAAAAAGAACGTGTAGATCGCATGTTCGAACAAACAATGAAAAAATAGACGAATTCCATTCTAAGCGGCACAGAGCACTTTTAAGTGTTCGTGCCGCCACGCTACTAAAACAGTCGTAGTCAAATCAAGGTAATTTATACCGATTAGGGCTGGAAACAGAAGCTATCGGTGTCGGTACCCCGGAACTATCAGATACCGCCCTCCACAAGCTCGGTAGATCCACATTTATCTCTGAATAATCCCGCGTCTTTTCTAAAATAAGCCCAATCAGAAAATTATATAAATCCGGATATTCCCTGACGTCTTCTTCTAAAGGCGGATGTACTTCTAAGTAGACACTGTTATGAGACACACCGACTTTATAAGGTTGATTTACAACTTGAACTTTCGTACCCAAGGGGGCCGTTTCAAAAATTGTTTTTACATCCTTTGGATACATCCTGATACATCCGTGAGTTACCCGCATTCCTATTCCATAAGGTCTATTGGTTCCATGAATTAAATAGCCATCTTTGCTTAACCTTATAGCGTGACGTCCAAGAGGATTATCAGGCCCGGCAGGAATGACTCGATCTAAGTCGTCACCAGCCGCCGCGTGTTCTTCACGAATGGATTCCGGAGGATACCAAGTCGGATCTAACGCCTTTGCCACAACCTTCATTTCGCCTTCTGGGGTGGTCCAGTCAGCTCTCCCTATGCTCACTGGATAGGTCAATATTGACAGTTCAGACGAATCTTTACGATTATCATAATAGTAAAGTCTCATTTCAGGAACATTTACTACTATTCCCGACCTCGCAGCGTTTGGAAGCACGAATAAATCGGGTATGACAATTTCTGTTCCTTCTCCTGGCAACCATGGATCAACCATGGGATTAGCTAATTTTATTTCGTTATAACCTTGGTCGTAGGCTCTTGCCAAATCTGACAGAGTGTCTTCATACATAGTTTCTGCTAGAAAAACCTCCCCGATAACATCTGAAACCTTCGGTTGAGGATCGGTTCTTTCTCCCCCGAACGAAAGATTTGACATCGAAATTAAAAACAGAAGCACCAATAATGTTCCGTAGTGAATTAATTTCATAAATATTTTCACACTGTTTTATTTTTCGCAGAAAACATAGCACCATATTTCATGGACAAATGACCTTGCACCAATTTAGGTCTCGAGAAGACGTGGCATCAGTTCCACTAAATTGCATGGCCGTGTCCTGTGATCTAGTTGATGTTTAATTAGACGATCCCAACCCAAGGCACAAGCTCCACTCGATCCCGGCAAAACAAACAAATAAGTAGCGTTAGCCACCCCTGCTAACGTTCTCGATTGTAACGTAGATGTCCCAATCTCCTCGTAAGAGAGGACGCGAAACAATTCTCCAAAACCATCTAATACTTTGTCCAAGAGAGGAGCAACAGCTTCTGGGCTGCCGTCACGCCCGGTAACCCCTGTCCCACCAGTAGTGACTACAGCATTAACATCGTTATCGCTTATCCATTTCGACACTACTGTCCTTATGTCGTAAATATCATCTCGGCAAATCCGTTTCTCATAAACATGATGTCCTGTTTCTTGAACCCGTTGAACCAAAAGATTACCTGACTTATCGTCTTCTTCCGTTCTAGTATCGGATATCGTCAAAATCGAAATCTGCAGCGGTTTAAATTCTCGTTGACTCATTTCCTACCTCTATATTCACGACACGCTATAGCGTCAACTGCGCCATAGGCATTCCACTTTCATATTAGACGATACACGAATTGTTGTTTTTATCCTACGATTTCGTAAGAATCAAGAATAGGCGCGAGTAGAATGGATATTACTTCACGTAACCCACAATTTTCGGTTAAAGTGTAGCCACTCCCTAGCTCTTAACAATTACAATTCCATGCCAGTAACCATAAAATGCTAGATAAGATTAATAGGCACTCAGATAAACAACTAGTTTCGCTAATGAATTACCTGTCCAACGGAATTAAACTTCCGGTAGACACACAGAGATATTTCATGAGTGCATTTTTAACTGGAGGACATCTGCTCCTAGAAGGATTACCCGGAACTGGAAAAACTACGTTGGCTAAACGGCTAGCCGGATCTATCAATGCTGATTTTAAGAGAATTCAATTTACATCAGACTTAATGCCGAGCGATGTACTCGGCGGTTTTGTGTTCGATAAAAATACTTCAGCTTTGGCGTTGCAAAAAGGGCCAATTTTTACCAATATTCTGCTAGCTGACGAAATAAATCGTTCACCTCCTCGAACCCAATCGGCACTTCTACAATGCATGGATGAAAACCAAGTTAGTATAGATCAAACAACCTATACGTTAGAGCCTCCCTATTTCGTGATCGCCACTCAAAACCCTGCCGACATAGCCGGTACTTTCCCGTTACCGGAAAACCAACTAGACCGATTTGCGCTGAAGCTGACACTGCCCTATCTCTCACCAATCGAAGAAGTAGAACTATTTAAACCCCATCTTCAAAACGAAAGCATCGAATCCGTCAATTCTCCTATAACAAAAAATAACGTATTAGGTTTAATGAATCGAATTGGCCAGGTTGAGATCAAAGAAGAAATAAAACTGTATGCGGCTGAATTAGTGGCGGCGAGCAGGGAAAACTCGAAAATATTTCTTGGAGGAAGTCCGAGAGCTACTTTTTCCCTCCTCAAATGCGCTCAAGCACTAGCCTACTTCGACGAATTAACCTTCGTAGTTCCAGACTACCTTCGAGAATTGTTCCCCTTCGTAATTATGCACCGTTTGCGCCTCTCTTCTTCCGACCCACTTTCTGATTCAGATAAACATTTGGTTGTTGACGAAATTCTCGGACATGTCTCCCCTCCCCTTTAAAAAATATTTTTACACTGCTCAATTTCAATTGATCTTTGGAAGGGCTCAGTACTGGATCGATTCTCACTACACCCGAAATGGAAAATTAATCATATCTGTTATAGCCCTTTCTTTAATGATTTCCCTTGACGCGAACAACAGCAACAGCTATTACGTAGCCTGTCTAGGATTCGCGTTCGTCGCACTTTCCCATATCTCAACCAAATTTATTTCTCTCAATTTAACCGCGGATAGAATAACCCCTCAGGTATTGTTAGCGCAGACGGAGAATGATTATCAAATTACTGTACGGAACCTCGACGGAAAACCTTTATCTGACCTTTTCGTTCAAGATAGTTACATCTTAAAACACCCTGAACAATTATCAGATGAAGAAAGATCAAAAGTCTTAGCAAATGAACTCACAGAAATCGATCCGAACACTAAAAAAGTCAGTCAGAAAGGCTCAGAAAACCAATGTCTAGCTAACCCTATTCCTACTATCCCGCCCTATTCTAAAATCAATATTCGGTTGACAGTTAATCCAATACATCGCGGACTAATTTTTTATGACCAGTTGGTTATCTCGCGTCCGGACGCTTTTGGATTGTGTTTCACTCAAAAGAAAATACGATTAAAACATACCTTGATAGTGAAACCTCATTCAGTTCCTAATGTAAGAATGGAGAAACGAGTAATAGCTACCGATCGATTTTTAGATCATCAATTCCCATCTCAAAACAAAGGAGTTGGAGAATTCAGTGGATTAAAACCTTACGAAATTGGAGACAATCTGCGCCGCATAAATTGGAGAGAGTTTTCTAAAACCAATAACTTGGTCGTAAAGGAATTCGACGATAACAAAGAAAAACGCCACCTTCTAATAATAGACAATTATCAAGAAAAGGCAATGAGCGAAGCGATAGACGAATCTTTGTCTATATGTTTGAGCCTTATAAATACCATGACGAAATCCGACGATCTCCTGTTAGATGTTTTGCACGTCGATGGATTATATAAACACGGGGCAGATTATAACCATTCGAATAGAATAGCTTTATTTCTATCCTTGTTACCTCCTTCAGACACTGACAACTTCTCTGCATTTTTAGATACACTTATCAATGGTAGCTATCTAGCTGATGACGTAATTATCGTTATGTCTGGCAACGATACAAAACGCAAAGAATTCCTAAAGAAATTGGTGGAGCGAAAACATCTAACTGATATTTCTATCATCAGAAACAAATATGCCATCCTCCCTGCCGAGCTCCTAGACAAGGCCATGATTTCAGAGTTACGACTGAACAAGTAAAGAATATGAAGCGAGACGATAGCATATTAATCTCACTATCAATTCTATCTTGGGGATTTCTAACTGATAACCTCATGGGTGGCGTTGTAATGAGCATGATTATAATTGGATTATCTTTCATCTCATTACGTTGGAAAATCTTCGATAATCAGTTTCATACTATTACAGATCTAACCAGCCTTGCGTTTGTTCTGAGCAGTCTTTATATCTTCTACGCTCACGGAGAACAGGCAATTTATCGAATTTTAGAAACTGCACCCTATTGCGGTTATCTTTTAATATTGTTACAGCAAGCGAATTTTAGGTCCGATGTCCCGATGAGCTCCTTTCAGTACAAATTAAGAAAGAATTCCAAGTCTCAAATTCGGGTAAATATAACTCCTCACTATTTTCTTTGTTGCCTGTTTGCCATGTCCACTAGCAACAACAGATTTCTGTGCCTGATTTTTACCTTGCTATTGTTTGGTGGATACCTACTTACCATAAGAGTCCGAAGTTACAAAGGAACTATCTTCTCTGTACTTGCGACAATTGGACTAGTATTGTCATTCCTATTAATCCAATCTTTTCTTCCCGTCTACAATGCGATTTCTGACAAGATTTCGCAGCACGTTTCACCTGAACCGTGGTGGCGATCAAACCCAAATCGTTTTATAACCTCGATAGGGCAAATTCATATGCGCAAATTATCGGATGATATTCGCATAAGGATTAAAGACGGTAAAAACCATATTAAAAACGCACCTATTTATTTAACGCAATCCGTTTTTGATAAATACAATTTAACAGCTGTATGGGAGATAAATAATCAGACCTTTGGCCAAGTTGACAAGACCCTAGAATCAGACGAATGGATAGTCAATACAGAATTCCCAATGACTCCGATAAAGGAAAAAGAGTTTGAGATAATCATGAGAAACGAACGGGACTTGCTTATTATGCCCGTGCCTTCAAATATAGCTGCTATAAAATCTAAAAATATCGTGGAATTGAGCAGTAACAAATATATGAATCTCAGAGGAGAAGCTCAATCGGGACATGTCAACTATACAGCTATCACAGGCCCGGCTAATTTAGGCTCTCCCCTACCTAGCGACCTCCTGGTCCCGAAGCCTTATACAAAACTATTTAAAGAACTGTTAGTGGATACAGGAATCAATGATCTTTCCTCAGACAATAAAAAAGTAGAATTGCTAAAGAAATTTCTGCACAGAAAATATGCTTACAATTATCCAAGTGACGCCGTGCAGACAAAACAGAATACTCTCGCTACCTTTTTAAAGTATTCAAAAAAAGGACACTGCGAACATTTTGCTACCGCCGCCACATTAATGTTACGACAGGCCGGAATACCTTCTAAGTACGTTGTTGGGTATGTCGTAAATGAGTGGAGCGAATTGGAATCAGCTCTGATCGCCAGAGATCGACATGCTCATGCTTGGACGGTTGCCTACTTGAATGATACCTGGGTGACCTTAGACTTTACTCCACCAATTTGGGAAAAAGAGGAAGCACGCCTAACTGAATACGCACGGCAAATTAGGGATTTTCTATCTTTCATTTTTTATCGCCTCGATACACTAGAATCTAACGATTTTAAATCAATTAAGCCTGAGTTAATTATCATTATCACACTACTTGTCGCTATTTTGATCTTCAGACTACTACGTAGTCCTCAAATTATCCGAAAACAAGACACGATTAACAGTGAATTGATTCAAGACAGACATGTCGTCCAGATGATGAATTTAATCGATAAATTGGAAAAAGTTGGTCTAGGAAGAACCCGAAATGAAACCGTAGCGATGATGCTCGATAAATCACATGTTATCGGCATCCCGAAAAAAGTCATATCCAACCTAATAAAGTCTTATTACCAGCTCCGATTCTCGGAAGATAGAGCAGCTGTAAATCGATTTAGTTTTCAAGTAGCTCTCATGCTTTTTAGCAGAGAGCTTCGCAAAAAATCAGCCTGATGGACTCAATCTTTTCGCAGACTAGTTTTAACGGAAGTTGGTGTATGATATGCGCTTGTGATGTAAAAGCTAGAGAATATCAAGGTAAGAATAACTATAAGGTTAATCAAGTAGCTCGCCTCATAGGTGATTGTTCCACTCTGAAAAGCCGTAATACCTAAAAGAATACCAAACTCCCCAGCCTGGCCTAATCGAACACCCACCTCTTTAGCCTGCCGCCGGCTTTCACCTCGTAATCTAAACAGTTTCCTAAAGACATAGGGTTTGCCAACGACTATGATAAAAGATAATGGCAATGCTACTAGTATCGCCTCTTCCAATATCAGAAAGTCAAAACTTGCTCCTAACGAGAAAAAGAAAAGAACTAAAAAAAAATCTCTTATAGGCTTCAATTTCTCTGCAAAAAATAACGATGCTGGGGATGACGCTAAAGCAACGCCCGCGACAAATCCTCCCACCTCATATGAGAAACCAATTTTTTCAAATACCAACGCGCACAAGGAGCACCATCCAATAGCCAAAATAAAAATAAACTCGTGTATCTCATCGAACCGGGCTATAAGGTAATTGACAACATATTTTTCAATAAGAAAGACCGCGAATAGGGCTATCGGTAGGGAAATCAACAAAAAAGAAATTTTCGCTGCAATCGTTGAACCGTTTGACACGCTAGTCAATAGAAGTATAAGAGCTATCGCAATAAAATCCTGTAAAAGTAGAACGGAAATTATCATCTCCCCCCTTCTTTTGTGGTGCAATGTTGTAGTTGGTAAAAGTTTAAGCCCGATAATCGTGCTCGAGAAGGCCGTAGCGGCACCTACCACTATAGATTCCGTGAAACCGTAACCGAAACAATAGACAACGGCAGCTAACAATATTGAGAAAATGATTGTACTCAAGAAAGTGACAAATAGAGCCTCTCCAAACATAGAAACAGCTTTTTGCGGTCGCAAATTAAGGCCTAGCAAAAACAACAAATAAACTATACCGACAGATGCAAGATCTTCTATCCAAGAGGCATCAGTAATTAAGTCCAGTCCAGCTGATCCTAGGCAGAAACCAGCTAATATGTAGGCTACTATAATCGCTTGTCGTAAGAATAAAATAGCCACAGCGACTAACGAGGACGACACAAAAATCAACAATATTTGATGGAGCAAACTGTGTTCGATAACTACCATTTTTTATTTTTCAACTAACAACTCTAAGAAAACGTCAAAACCAGAGATAACAGAATAAAACTTGCAATCGCTGATTTGAACATGCTAATAGGGTAATATTAGGAAAAAGGGCTCACTGAAGCAATGAAGAGATCGAACGATCAGAATGAACCGTGCAAAGTATGCAAATTAATTCGCATCTACTTAATTGTTTGTGTGCCTATGCTTATTGTTTTGTGGGCAAAACCAGAAATATCAGCATTAAAAGGTATTCTGTTGACCGAGCTATTTGCCACGATTATCGGAGTGGCTTTCCTTCTAACCATCCTTTGGAAGAGTTATCACGAGTTCTGGAAACCTAGCCGTGCCCGAAAAAGAGACACAAACCCCTGACTGCTGGAAATGTCGGCATTTTAGAATTACTTGGGACCCTAGTTTTCGCTACGGTTGCGATGCCATGGGTTTCCGGTCCAAACGTTTACCGTCCTTGGAAGTTCTGTCGGCAGATGGTAAAAATTGTCTAAGTTTTAGAACGAAGATTCATAAAAGCCGGTTACCCTGAATTTTTTCATAAAAACTGAAACCAGATTGTCCTAAGAGAAGAAACGTGAAACGAATTACAGCCCTACGCAGACGTGTAATGGAAATTGTCAATTCGGCTCGACCGAATGACCCAATCAGTCGAGTTTGTGATATCTTTTTATCAATTCTGATAGTGCTAAATTTGATCGCGGTTTGCCTAGAGTCAGTGGATAGTATCGCCTCCAAATATCGAAATTTTCTGTTCGTGTTTGAATGGTTTTCCGTAGCTATTTTCTCTACGGAATATTCTCTCAGAATATGGTCTGTCGCAGACGACCCGCGGAGTAAATCCAAGACTTCGTTTGGTAGGCGGATGAGGTATGTCTTTAGTTTCACCGGATTGATAGATTTAGCAGCTATCTTACCAAGTATTTTACCCTTATTTTTTGGTTCATTAGATCTGCGTTGGTTACGTGTCCTGAGGTTATTAAGATTGCTTAAAATGTCTCACTATTCGCCAGCCTTAGAGGATTTTTTTTCCGCGGTCTATTATGAGAGAAGATCTTTTTTTGCTGCCTTGTACTTGATGGCCATTGCACTTTTTCTGTCTAGCTCACTTATGTACATCGCCGAATATGACGCGCAACCAGAAAAATTCAGCTCGATTCCTCATACGATGTGGTGGTCGCTGATAACCTTGACAACCGTCGGATATGGAGACGTGTCTCCCGTCACCCCTCTTGGTCAAATAATCGGGGCTTTCACTGCCCTGATGGGGATTTGTACGGTTGCTCTTCTTACTGGTATCGTTGCTTCCGCATTCTCAAATCAAATTTCGAGAAGGCGAGCGATATTTGAAGCTGAAATATCTTCAGCTTTAAGTGATGGTATTTTAACAGAGTCCGAGAAACAACATATTGAATCGCTTCGGGAGCAATTTAAGATTAGTGAAGATCATGCTAGAGCGATTATGAAAACGGTTTCTGAAGCAAAAGAAAGCTAGGAGCCGTCTACAATAATCTCTATTCGCCTATTTCGCGACCTTCCGCTAGGATTTTCGTTTGATGCTATCGGTTTCGTGTCGGCGTAGCCTGAAACGGTAACCCGACCATCTCCGATATCGGCATTAGCCAACAAATAATCTGCGACTGCAGCTGATCTAGCAGCAGATAGATCCCAATTTGTACGGAACCTTTCGCTAAAAGCGATAGGAACATTGTCTGTATGACCCTCTATCGTGATTAGTCCGGTAGTGTCTTTTAACGATTCTCCGACTTTATTCAAAAGTGGTAAAAAACCGCGTTGTAATGTAGCGTAACCGCTTGCAAACGATCCTTGATCAGCTAGCCGTACAATGATTTGATCTCCAATTTTTTCAACTTCCGCCAAACCCCTCTCAATTTCCTTAGACAGATTGGCACGTATTTTCTGTAACTGGTCCGTGACTGCTTGTTGTTTTTCTACCCCATCTTTTTCGCCTTGACTCGAAGCGTCTAAACTACCCTCCGCAGGCGACGCATGCTCTACCTCAACGGTCGACTCTACCTGAGCTTGAGCAGCTGCAACTTTCGCGTAGATTTCAAGGTTTTGTTGTGAAATATTGGACCCTTTGTTCGATTGGGTACCTTCACCGTCTACCCCCCCAGAAGCGTCAGTCTTTACTTTCACGATTAATTTATTATCTTTAATTTGCAGATCAACTGTGCCTTCCGCTATTTCCTTAGCCAACGCCTTTTGAAGACTTTCGACATCTGCATTATTCGGAGAATCTGACTTACCTACGTCAGTTTTCAATTCTGGATCTTCTGGTTGAGGATCGTCAGTCGTCTGCTCTTCCAAAACATTAAGTAAAGTTGGATCTACCTTCGCAGTTTTATATTGCTTAGCAATGATGTTATCTGCCTTGGGCGGCTCCACAATCGGAACAACGCGTTGGACTCCGAAAGCACTTTTTAAAGAACCACTAATTTCTTTGTACTTTGGTACATTCATATGAGCAAAAGATAGAATAAGGACAAAAAATGCCATCAATAAGGTAGCCATATCTGCGAAGGTAGCCATCCAGGCTGGAGCACCACCTTTACATTTTGGACAATCTACAGGAACCGGCGGCTCCTCTTCTTCGGGTTCCTCTTCTTCTTCAGGTTCTTCTACCTCTTCTGTACCCTCTTGGGTTTCCTCAGGCACAGCGGTCTCATCGTCCGGGACAACAGGGTTCGGATCTTCGATGGGAATGTCTTCAGTTTCTTCGTTGTTCTCTTCTTCTGCCATATTGTTTTCTTATCGAATCACCCGTCGATAATAACCTCTATTCTTCTATTCTTAGCCCTACCTTCAGCTGTTTCATTTGACGCTACAGGTTTGGTGTCGGCAAAACCGTTCACTTTAAGACGATCCTGCGAAATTCCAGAATTATCGATAAGATATCCCGCTACCGATGCTGAACGGGCAGCAGCTAGATCCCAATTAGATTTGAATCTCTCATTAAATGTGACTGGTACATTATCAGTGTGGCCTTCAACTTTAATCGATCCAGAAGAATTAGATACCGCTGTTCCTACTTTAGTTAAAGTTGGTAAAAAGCCTTCCTGTAAATTTGCGCTTCCAGAGACAAAAGAGCCTTGATTCGCAAGTCTGACTATTATCTTATCCCCGTCTTTTATAACTTCGGCCAACCCTTTATTTATTTCATTCGAAAGATCAGCTTTTAATTGTTCAAATTGATCTTTTATGTTCTGTTGTTTAGATTCAGACGAACCTCCCTCTCCTTCGTTTCGGCTTATTTGTTCCTTGTCCCCAGCTTTATTTTCACCAAAAGATTTTTCTTGTTTTCTAACTTGCAGCTCTGACGAAATTTGCGTCTGTATCTCTGTCACTTTGGAAGCGACATCAAGTGTAACCTGATCAATCCTTCCTCCTACTTTTTTAGCTATAGATTGATCAGTCTTCCCACCACTACTAGCATCTTGTTGTAAATCAACGACAACCTTCTCATCTTCAACTCGTACTTGCACTTGACCCGCATTTATTTCTTCGGCCAAAGCTTCTTGAACCATGCGGAAATCTTTCTCTACTTCCGAATCATGTTTCTTATCTTCAGTCTTTTTCTCGATATTCTTTTTGGTCGTATCGCCTTTTTGATTCCGATTGGGAATTACCGTAGGTTCGGCCACAGCAGGAGTAAACTCCTGAGCAACTACGCTTCGGGCCATCGGTATCGTAATCGTCGGCACCACAACTTTAACCCCGAAAGCATTTTTAAGCGCTCCAGAAATCATTTTAAATTTAGGTAGCTCGGTTTCAGCAAATGATAATAAAAGAACAAAAAATGCCATTAATAAAGTTGCCATGTCCGCGAAAGTCGCCATCCAAGCAGGAGCCCCACCTTTACAGGGAGGACACTCTTCCGCGGGAGGAGGGCCAGAATCACCGCTACCGGACTCCTCTTCACCGTCGCTTTCTTGTTGATCTTCTGCGTCTTCAGTAACCGGGTCATCAGATGAAAGTGGCGCTTCGTCGACCTCTACATCATCTGAATTTTCGTCAACTTCCTCGTTTTCAGCCACGATAAAATCCTAGCCTATGCGGTAGCTTCGGCTATTTTTTCTCTTAGCTTCGGTGCTACAAAGGATCCCAAGTAATCAGTTAGAACTCTAGGATTTCCTCCGGCTTGAATAAAAATAACCCCTTCCATAATCAACTCATTATTTGCAGCTTCAAGCTGAGCCGCGTTTGCCAATTTTTGAGCAATTGGAAGACACCATACATTCGCTAGAATTGCGCCATACATTGTTGTCAGAAGCGCTACGGCCATCGCGGGCCCTATAGCTTTCGGGTCAGACATATTCGCTAACATTTGGACGAGTCCTATTAAAGTCCCAATCATGCCCATCGCAGGTGCAATTTCTCCCCAAGATTCGAAAATCGCACAACCCATAGCATGTCTCATCTTCGTAGAATTGTTATCCCTTTCCAGGGAACCTTTTACTATCACGATGTCGGTCCCGTCCACTAGCATCCCGACTGCTTTGGCCAAAAATGGATTAGATATTTCTTGCCCTTCGAGCGCAATCATTCCATCCTTTCGGGCAATAGTTGCCAATTCAACTATTTGAATGACTAAGTCTTCGGGTTTATCCAACCCCCCCTTGAAGGTCTTACCAGCAACAGCTATTGCTCCTAAGAATTCTCCGAGTGACGACCGAAACATGACCACCATGATAGAACCGCCTACGACGATCATTAGGGAAGGCACATTGACAAAAAGTGCAGGCTCCGAAATTGACGCTGCAATTAAGCCAAACGCTCCGATTATGCCTACGATGGTTGCTATATCCATAAAATATTCTCCGGCAAATTTTTTCTACACCTATTAAACCAAGACTTGGTAATTAAAAACACAGATAGTTGTCAATTTGTAGACAGTTTTGCAATAAATTCCCATTCATTATTTACTGTTGTAGGAGTTGTAGTACAGTTTGTTGTAGCGTATTCGCCTGCGATAACATCGCCGTCGCCG
>CAZXQY010000024.1:0-29172 GCA_964642505.1 uncultured Gammaproteobacteria bacterium
TTCGAATCGCGTCGATTATTTGATTTACTACATCGGTCACGCCAGCATCCGAACCGGGGGCTCTACTCGAAACCAATCTTTCCAATTGTTGACTGAACTGAGCATCGCTCGACCTTAGTCGATTAATAATTTTTTCCACGGCCAATCCCCAGAGCTTTTTCAAAAGAATTAATGAATTCTTTGACTCTATCGTGATGTATTTTCATGGAAGCTCTATTTACTATTAGATAAGAGCTAATTTCGCTGACAAGTTCTCTAGGTTCAAGCCCATTAGCTCTTAAGGTCGCACCGGTATCGACTAGATCAACTATTTGATCCGCCAATCCAAAGGAAGGAGCAAGCTCCATGGAACCGTAGAGCTTAATGATTTCCGCCTGCATCCCTTTACTAGCGAAATACTTCTCGGCCACCGTTGGATACTTCGTTGCAACTCTAATACTCGAACTAGTCGCTTTAAAACCGACTTTAGAAGCCACCATCATTCGACATTTGGATATGCCCAGATCCAAGATTTCGTAATAATCACCGCTATTATGTTCCATAAGAACATCTTTGCCAGTTATACCTAGATCGGCTGCCCCATATTCGACGTAGGTAGGAACATCCGCAGCCCTAACAACTAGTATGCGCAAATCTTCTCTATTGGTATCCAAGCTCAGCTTTCGAGAGTTTTCGGAATAATCTAAAATTTCTATCGAAGCCTTACCCAGCAACTCCAGCGCTTCCTCAAAAATTCGACCCTTAGATACAGCCAGCACCAACTGTGGAGAACTCTTATCTTTGTTTAAATCCATACTATTTTCAGTGTCTCTACACAATCAGCAAGTGAAATTTACTACATTCAGCCAGGAACTCTCCTAATCTGCGCCCCTAGTTTCGATAGCTTCTCCTCTATAGTCTCATATCCCCGGTCAATGTGGTAAATCCTATCAACCTCGGTTTCGCCGGACGCAGCTAACCCAGCTAAAACTAGACTCGCGGAAGCTCTTAGATCCGTCGCCATTAAAGGTGCAGCCGTCAGCCTTCCTCTTCCTTTAGTCACCACCGTGTTGCCCTCTAGCCTGACTTCCGCTCCCATCCTTTGAAGCTCTAAAACGTGCATGAACCGATTCTCAAAGACCGACTCGGTCACTGTAGCAATACCATCGGCAACACAGTTTAAAGCTGTAAATTGTGCTTGCATATCTGTAGGAAAACCAGGATATGGGGCAGTATGAATATCTACGGCTTTGAGCTCTCTGCCCTGCATATTCAACTCGATCCAGTCTTCCCCTACCTCAATTTCGCACCCAGCTTCTCGCAGCTTTACTAAAACCGCGCCTAATAGGTCGGGCCTGGTTTTTTTTAATTTTCCTTTACCCCCGGTCATTGCGATAGCGGCCAGATAAGTTCCTGTTTCGATTCGATCGGGAAGTACCTGGTACTCCGTTCCCGACAAGTTCGGAACCCCTTCAATTTTAATCGTATCAGTACCGGCTCCTTCTATGTTGGCACCCATTTTCAATAAACAATTAGCTAAATCTACTACTTCTGGCTCGCGCGCTGCATTCCTTATCGTCGTGACACCTTCGGCCAAAGTTGCGGCCATTAAAAGGTTTTCTGTTCCCGTAACCGTTACCAAATCTAATACAATCTCAGTTCCCTTTAGTCCGTCCGTCTTACCTTTTACATAGCCCGCCTCGACAGACAATTCCGCGCCCATCGCCTCTAATCCCTGTAAATGAAGATTTACAGGCCTGGCACCAATGGCGCAACCGCCAGGTAAAGAAACCTCAGCCCTCCCAAACCTAGCCAATAACGGGCCTAAAACCAGAATTGAGGAGCGCATTGTCTTCACCAACTCGTAGGGAGCAAAAAAATTATTGATGGTTTGGCTATCCACCTCTACAGTCATTTTCTCGTCAACCATCAGAGATAAGCCCATCCTCCCGAGAAGCTCCATCGTAGTAGTGACATCATGCAAATGCGGCACATTTCCAATCTTCAATGGCTCATCAGCTAATAAAGATGCCGCTAGAATCGGTAACGCTGAGTTCTTAGCGCCGGAAACATTCAACTCTCCAACCAAAGGAATACCGCCTTGGATAATCAATTTATCCACGTTTACCTCACCAACTCAACGTACTTGAAATAATTGCGCTTTTTCCCAGGACTTTCGTGTGTACGTCTGAATCGATAACGCATGTATAGCGCCTCCCATTGAATCACCCAGAGTCGCGTACACCAGTTTATGTTGCTCAATTAGTGATATCCCCTCAAAACAATCACAGATTACCCTAGCAACAAAATGAGACCCATCCCCGTCCACATAAACCTCCGAATCTGGAAGGCCGCGAGCGATCATTTCTTCAATTTCCTTACTTTCCATTAATTCACCCGATTCTCTAAATTATACCCCAAAGATATCTCATATTTATGGGTTGCCATACTGCTCATTCTTATTCTTTAGAGATTCAATCAAGGCATCCACTCCCTGAGAATCCGTAATCGACTGAAAAGATGCTCTATATGTCTTTACTAAACTCACCCCACTCACAGAAACATCATACACCTTCCAATCCGAGTTACGGTTGTGGAGTCGGTAAGAGATAATCATAGGTTCCCCGCTCCCTGTCTTTATTTGCTGTAAAACCTTGGCGGTCCGGTTTCCACCCCCTTTATTTTCCGATGGGATATAGTCTATTTCCTGGTCCGAGAACTCAAGGAGGGCTGAAGCATAAGTACGGACGAGCAACCGACGAAAGTGCTCTGAAAATTCCTGCTTTTTTTCCTCTGTCAAGGACTTCCACGTCGTTCCCATTACAAACCGGGACATAACGCCAAAATCAAAATGTGGGAAAATTAAATCAGATACTAGTCGAAACATTTCTCCTGGATCGTCTTGTAGAGTTTTCTTATCTCTTTTCACCCGATCCAAAACCTTATCGGTCGTGCTCTTTATGATAAATTCAGGAGCGGACGATTGTTCATCGGCCAAGATTATCGGCATTAAAAATAAACTCAGCAAGAAAATCGAAAAAAGTTTCATTCTAAAGTACACCTCAAAAATATTAACATTACACAACTTAATTTTGCCGATATAACGTAGTCGAAATCAAATCAACAAAGCCAGCCGTACGACCAAGCAAAAAGCTTCGCAACTGAAAGGTAGGCTATTTTTACCTGTCGAGCAACCAGATACTACTAACATCCAATCTACTAGCCAATGTGAATAGACAAGGCGTCAGCAACACGCTTAGCATTTTCCCTCGCCGTCCCGACACTTTTTCCTAAGGAAAGAGCCACCCCTAGCCGACGCTGTTTAACGACTTCCGGCTTGCCAAATATTCGGAAATCTGACTCCGCAATCGATAGAGCATCAGGCAGTCCTTGGTATGCTATGGAATTACCGTCCCCCACCCCCATAACTGCAGCGCTCGCCCCACATCTCTCATCAAAAGTCACATTGCTAAGATCAGTTCCCAATATAGCCCTTACATGTAACGCAAACTGGGACAACCGCTGACTCACCAATGTGACCATTCCAGTATCGTGAGGCCTAGGTGACACTTCACTAAACCAAACAGCATCACCCTTGATAAAGAGTTCAACTCCAAAGACTCCCCAACCACCGAGGTTGCTAGTAACCAAGTTAGCTATTTGACAAGATCTTTTGAAGGCAATTTCCGACATTTTTTGGGGTTGCCATGACTCACGGTAGTCTCCATCTACCTGTAGATGGCCTATAGGCCTACAAAACAAGCATCCACCCACATGCCTCACCGTAAGAAGAGTAATTTCGTAATCAAAATCGATAAAACTCTCGACAATTACCCGAGAACCCTTCCCTCTTCCTCCGGAAATAGCCTTACGCCATGCCAACCTAACATCGTCGTTCTCTCGAAGAAAAACCTGACCTTTCCCAGAGGAACTCATCACCGGTTTTATAATGCAAGGCATTCCGATTTGCTGAGTCGCCTCGACACATTCATCTTCACTACTTGCGAAAATATACCTTGACGTAGGAACCTTAAGATCTTCCGCCACAATTTTTCTGATCCCTTCCCTGTTCATAGTCAAATTCACCGCTCGAGCGGTCGGGCAAACAGTTAGACCGTCACCTTCAAGCTCTACCAAAACTTCCGTCGCGATAGCTTCTATCTCAGGAACCACTATATCGGGTTTTTCTTGCTGAATAACACTTCTCAATTGCGCCGGGTCCAACATATCTATAACGTGATGTCCATGAGCCACTTGCATAGCAGGCGCTTTGGAGTATCGGTCGACTGCGATTACTTCTAAGCCCAAACGCATGGCCTCAATAGCCACCTCTTTGCCTAACTCCCCGGATCCCAAAAGCATTAATCGAGTGGAATTTTCTGAAAGAGGACTACCAATAATCTGCTTCCTTTCCATGAGGTTCATACTCCTAATACAAACACATTATAAATCGAAGGCATCTGCCTGGAAGCCCATCTTAATCATCAGTTCTTTTTCTGGGATAACCGGAGTTACCCAGTAGAACGAAAAATCTTTTCTATTACCGAACCTCTTCCGTATCACATCAAATTGCCTTCCCACACCTTCTCCAGAACTTATGTTTTTGAGAGACCTCATTTCCGAGGAGCTGCGATTTATCGAAATAATTTCGTCAAGTAAATCCACTAGGCACTTGTCGGGCCGGATTATCACTTTATTAGTCTCTTTTAAATCTGTTACCCGCTTATAAGCATCCTTTGTAACACCCAAGTAATTCGACAATTTTCTAGTTAATGCTGCCACTGTTTTTTGCCTTGACTTTATGCTGCTACCAGCAATGTGGGGCGAAGCCTTCCACACCAGAGACGCTAATGAAGCGTCGACCTTAGGCTCCCCACACCAGCAATCCAGAATCACATACAAATCGTCTCTTTCTAAAAATAAATCAAGTAAGTCAGATTCATTAATCACTCCTCCCCTTGATGTATTAATGATGAGCGCATTTTCCTTCATTTTCTTTAACGAAGAGAGCGTTATTAAACTCTCGGTCCGAAATCGCCCCTCTTTAACCAGTGGCACATGAAGAGTCACGACATCACAGTCTATTATTTCTTCGATATCAGAAAAAAGAGATTTGTCGGTTCGTTCTTTTTCTTTTAAAGGAGGATCGTTCACCAAAAAACATATGCCTAATTTTCCTAGAATAACCGCCAATCGTTTTCCAATATTCCCAAAACCTATTATTCCGACTGTCAAATCAGAAAAGGATAAACCACGCGAATCGGCATACAGAAGAATCGTCGCAATTGTATATTCCACCACAGCATCTGAATTACAGCCTCGCGTCGAAAAAAAATCAATTCCGGCAGTCTCTAGATAATCAGTATCGACGTGATCAACTCCGGCGGTCGCCGAACAAACCAATTTTATTCGACTACCTTGGAGAAGATCTCCATCTACGGTCGTTACCGATCTAACTATTAAAATTTCCGAATCTCCCAGCTCTAACGGAGTCAGAACCCTGCCGTCGAAACTTCTTGAAGGGCCAAATTGGGTCACACAGCCTTCGATGCCTGTGATTTCTCGATCAAACAAAATTCCTCTAGATTTCAAACGGTGCTTCTTTAATTATCTGCGAAAGGTTCCACCGCGGAAGTCCGCGTATTTTCCTTTTGGACGGTTAGTAAGTCCTGACGGGAAACCTTTAGGCTAATTAGAGCACTACTAGCGACATAAACAGAGGAATAAGTCCCAATCATTATTCCTACTGCCAAAGCTACAGCGAAACCACGTATCATTTCCCCACCAAAAGCGTACAGGCAAAAAATAACGATCAAGGTAGTACCAGACGTAACAAGAGTTCTGGACAGAGTTTGATTGAGAGAGGCATTTATAACCGAAGTCGGTTTCTCTTCTTTTTTTAGTCTTCTGAAATTTTCTCTAATACGATCATAGACAACAATAGTATCATTCAAGGAATACCCTATCACCGCCAAAATTGCCGCTAGAACGGTCAAATCGAACTCCATCCAGGTTACCGAAAAAAACCCGATAGTGAGCAATACGTCGTGAACGATGGCAATAATCGCCCCTACTGCAAACTTAAAAGTAAATCTGATCATCACGTAGATCAAAATACCCCCCAAAGCGTAAATAAGAGCCAAGAATCCGTCCTCTGCCAATTCTTGACTGACTTGAGGGCCTACATAATCGATCAGTCTAATTTCAGAACCAGGTAGAAGTTGTACCACTCTTTCGTCTAAATCGACGTCCGTAGTATTTTCTATGGGAGGCAAACGTAATAATATCGAATTAGCTGAACCAATAGTCTGAACAGAAGCTCCTGAAAATTCAGATTGCTCTATGCCAACCCGCACCTCTTCAAGAGAAATCTCCCGGTCATAAGCAATCTCGACCGAAGTACCACCTGTGAAATCTATTCCTAAATTGAGACCAGAAAAGACCAGCGATAAAAGTGCTATCGCAACCATCATTAAGGATGAGATTATCGCCGTACGACGTTTTCCGACAAAATCAATATTAAATCTTTGGCCCATAGAATTCGACCTCAGATCCGCAGTCCGTCTAGCTTTTTTTGCCTTCCGTAGACAAAATTAACAACCGCACGAGTTCCCATGATAGCGGTAAACATTGAAGTCAAAATTCCCAAAGATAGCGTAACCGCGAAACCTTTTATCGGTCCAGTACCGAAACTAAATAAAACAATAGCCGCTATCAAAGTAGTTATATTCGCATCAGCAATTGTCGAAAACGCTTTATTGTATCCAGCACTAATACTCATCTGAGGTGAATTCCCATTTGCTAATTCTTCCCTTATTCTCTGGAAGATAAGAACATTAGCGTCAACCGCCATACCGACGGTCAAGACTATTCCAGCGATACCCGGTAGAGTAAGGGTCGCCTGTAGCATGGACAGAAGGGCGACAATAAGAACCAAATTAGTCACTAGAGCCACGTTGGCGACCAAACCGAAGCCTCTGTAGTAGAATGCCATAAAAACGAGAACACACAACATACCCAAAACAGTCGACCTGACCCCCATTCTTATGTTGTCAGCACCTAAACTTGGGCCAATCGTTCTTTCTTGAATAATTTCCATAGGCGCGGCAAGAGAACCTGCCCTAAGTAACAGGGCCAAAGTTCTAGCTTCGTCGGTGGTACCAAGACCAGTGATCTGAAATCTCTTAGAAAGCTGATCTTGAATTGTCGCGACATTAATAACCTCTTCAAAAGAACGGCCATCCCGTTGCTCTATGTAAACAACCGCCATCGGTTTACCGATCCGCTCCCTTGTTGCTCTGCTAAAAATTCGTGCACCTTTGCCATCAAGCGTAATAAATACCGCGGGGCTACCACTTTGCTGATCTAGTCCCGAAGATGCGTCGATGACATATTTACCAGTTAGTAGAACTCGCTTCTCTAAAAGGACAGGCCCTCCACCCCTCTTTGTCAACAACTCTGAGCCAACCGGAATTCTACCGCTTTTTGCGGCATCTATCGGATCACCATCAAGAAACACCATGCGAAATTCCAGAGTCGCGGTTGCACCCAAGATTTTCTTAGCTTGCGCAGTATCTTCGACTCCCGGCAACTGCACAACCACTCGACTAGCCCCCTGCCTCTGAATGACTGGCTCCGAAACCCCGAATTCATTTACCCTGTTTCGTAAAGTTGTTAAATTCTGCTGCAATGCAGTTTCCATCCTTTCTTTTAGCGACTCTTCCCGCAAAGTGAGCTCAAAGGTTTCTGCCTGCTGACCCTTTACATCTAAATCGGAGAATTGTTCGCTCAGTATCGCCTGGCCTAGATTAGACATCTCAGAATTCAGGAACACCACCTTAACCGCCGAGGCTTCCCGTCTAACCGAGCGGTAACGGATCTTATCTTCTCTAAAAGCCGCTCTCAGCTCAGAAACCAGCCGATCTAAATTTTGAGTTTTCACGGAATCCATATCAACTTGAAGCAGGAAATGCACTCCACCTCTCAAATCAAGCCCCATATACATTGGCTCAGCTCCCACACTAGACAACCAAGACGGACTTGACGAGGCTAGACTAAAAGCAACAACGAAGTCACTGCCTAATTTCTCTGTCACTAGCTCGGCCGCTTTTCTTCTACTGGGAGAATCAACGAATCTAACTACGATCAGTTTGTCAGTCGACTCAACTGACTTTGGGGTCAAGTTGTTTTCAGCCAAAATTGTCTCTACTGAAGTTTTCGTAAATTCCTCTATCGACTGTCCCCTTCTATCCGAAATTTGTAATGACGGGTCTTGAGGATAGATATTCGGCAAAGCATAGATAACGCCTAGCACAATTACCGTAACTAGGAGCACATAACGCCACAAAGGATATTGATTCACAGAACTTTTAGACTCATATTTTTATCAAGCTAACGGTACGGAATAGTTAAGCTTTGCCCTTGTAGGTACCTTTGGGCATCATCTGAGAGATCGCGTGTTTTTGTACGCTCACCTCGATGTTCTTAGCTACTTCGAACTTTACAAAATTGTCTTCGACTTGCGATATCTTGCCAAGAAGTCCACCAGTCGTAACCGCCTCGTCCCCGACCGAGAGCTCTCTAACCATCTTCGCATGCTCTTTCTGTCGCTTCATTTGGGGCCGAATTAGAAAAATATAAAAGACCAAAAAGAGAATAATAAGAGGTACAAACGAAGCCAAGCCAGCTCCTTGAGGGGCGGCTGGCGCAGTTTGCGCCACGCTTTCTTGTATAAAATAACCCATAGCTCTCCTCAAATCTTGGTGAATTAGTCGTTTTCGACAGGTTTTAAGTCTAGCGTTTATTCTAACATAATGTTCTTTTGGAACTATCTAAAGACTGAAATTAATTGCTCTTTAATATCTTCAAAAGAACCTCGAAAAATACTTGACCTAATCTTCTTCATTAATTCGAAATAGAAATGAAGATTATGAATTGTGTTTAAGCGGGCCCCCAAAATTTCGTTACAACGATCCAAATGATGTAAGAAAGACCTAGAAAATCTTCCGCACGTATAACAAGCACAGTCTGAATCGATGGGAACTGTGCTAAGGCGATTCGTGGCATTACGGATACGTACAATCCCGTTTTTTGAAAATAAATAGCCATTTCGAGCGTTCCTGGTAGGCAATACGCAATCAAACATATCGACGCCTGAATCAACTGCTTTTATCAAATCCTCGGGGGAACCAACGCCCATCAAATAACGCGGCTTATCTCGAGGTAGTAGATCGGCGGTAACCCTGGTTATCCGTTCCATGTCTTCCTTGGGTTCGCCAACAGAGAGCCCTCCAATAGCATAGCCATCAAAGCCTATGTCAATCAACGAACTAACCGATTCCTCCCTGAGGTCAGGGAACATGCCTCCTTGTACGATACCAAACAACGCTGAACGATTATCTCCGAACGCCTCCTTGCTTCGCGCAGCCCAGCGCATGGAAGTTTCCATCGATCCCCGCACGAAAGCCTTGTCAAGGCTATAAGGAGTGCATTCATCAAAGCACATTGCTATATCGGCCCCGAGTACCTGCTGGATCCTGATAGCGTCTTCCGGAGAAAGGAAAATTTTATCTCCATTTATCGGCGATCTGAAAGATACCCCAGCTTCTTGCACCACAGAATTTTCCCCCAGGCTATACACCTGAAAGCCACCTGAATCAGTTAGCATCGGTTTTTGCCATCCGATGAAACCATGAATAGAGCCGTGAGCCTTTATTATTTCAACGCCTGGTCGAAGCATTAAATGAAAAGTATTAGACAAAATAATTTGAGCGCCGAGATTCAGAAGATCATCTGGAGATAGCGACTTTACACTTCCGTAAGTCCCTACAGGCATAAATACGGGCGTTTCAATCACACCTCTTGTAGTTTTGATTTTTCCTGCTCTGGCACGTCCAGATTCTGCCTCAACTATAAATTCTAGATTCGACATATTCGAAAAATATCCATCTATTATTTAGTTGCCCGACTTTTTGAGACGAGCATCGCATCGCCGTAGCTATAAAATCTATATCCTTCTTCGATAGCGTATCGATAAGCACCCTGAATTCGCTTGAGACCTGCAAAAGCCCCTAGCAATACAAAAAGACTTGATTTTGGCATGTGAAAATTAGTTAGAAGATAGTCGACAACGTTGAAACAAAACCCCGGACGAATAAATATTGTTGTTTCACCGGAGAACGGTCGTATTTGTCCAGTCGTTCTGGCAACTGTCTCCAAAGCCCGTAATACGGTTGTCCCTACTGCAAAAACCCTTCCACCGGTTGACTTCACTCTGTTTACCTGATCACACAACTCCGAATTTATAACCATTTGCTCTCCGTGCATCCTGTGTCCATAAATATTGCTACTTCTTATCGGAGTGTAAGTGCCTGACCCAATATGCAAAGTAAGATGCCCAACATCTACTAACTTTTTTTTGCAATTTCTCAAAAAGTTCTTTGTGATGTGAAGACCAGCGGTAGGAGCGGCAACAGCACCAGGATCTCTCGCGAAGAGCGTCTGGTATCGTTCGATGTCATTTATCGTATCGACTCTCTTGATATACGGTGGTAACGGCACATGTCCGGAACATTTGAAAATATCCTCTAGATCATAATCAGGATGACAAGATAATGTATAAAACGGTTCGTTTCTCGCAGTCACAATTAATGCCCCGAAGGGGATTACATCGATTTGATCTTTTATCTTAGGGGAGCGATTAGACTTTATTTTTACCAAAACCTGTTCTTTGGACAGAATTCTCTCAACTAGCAACTCTACCGCTCCGCCAGATGCTTTTTTTCCAAATAGCCTGGCTGGAATCACCTTGGTGTCATTCAAGACGACGAGATCGCCGGGCCTTAGAAATGCCGACAAATCGCGGACATAATAGTCTTCAAACCTTCTATTCTCCATGTCAACAAATAAAAGTCGAGCGTCCGCCCTGTTGCTCAGAGGAGTTTGAGCTATCAAACCCTGCGGTAAATCAAAATCAAATTCGTCGAGTAACACGATAAACCCATCGAGAATTAATTAAGCTGCCAAAAGCAATAGTATATAATAAATTAACAAGAACAAATGCCGGGATGGCGAAATTGGTAGACGCGCCAGATTCAAAATCTGGTATGGGAAACCATGTGTGGGTTCGAGTCCCACTCCCGGCACCACGGCAATCGGAACAATATCAATACAAATACGTAAAACAACCAAACATCCTCGTCAAAACAGAACCTAAATCTTATGTCTTTGTACGTAGTCTGACAGGTAATTAAATTGGCCAAATAAATCGAAAGCCGCAGAAATCTGTCCCCGAGCACGCATAAGATTGTGGTCCGCAGCACGAGCAAATTGTGTCTCGTCCCAGCTAAAATAACTTTCTTCTAAGACATCTAGAGAAAATCGGGCGGCAAGCTCCAAATAAATTTAAAGTGTCGCTAATAAAAAATCTCCTCTCTCCACCTCTGTCAAATAATGTCCGGCTTCTACCACGTAGCTTTCATAGGCAGACTTGAAAAAATCCCCATTAAATTGCCCTTGCTCATTATCCTCGCCCAACGGATTACACCAAGAGCGAAAAGCATCTCCCAACTCCCAAGGCAACGCCATCAAACCCACGGTATCCAGGTCTATCAAACTTTCAGCGCCTCCAGTTTCCCTGGAAAATAGAAAATTACTTATCTTTGGATCCCCGTGCACAAGTTTGTTTTCATGGCAGTTTATAGTTGGTAATTTATTCTTCACAGAAATAATATTGTCTGCAATTTTTGTCACTTCCGCCGCAAAACAATGTTCTCGGTAAAAACCCAACCCCTTTTTAAGATTGGCGAGATGCTTACCAAAATTGTGAACTGATTCTCCGGAGCTGATATTCTCGCCACGGTAGTTCGCCAGTGCCAAATGAAACTTCGCAAGGAACCTACCTGCTTCAGCGGCTTGTGAAGGATCGTGAACTTTTTGATAGGTAACGCCATCAACGAAAGTTAGAAGTCGCCATTGTTCTCCATCGTATTGCTCTGAATTTCTACCAGATTTACTGGCGACGACATGCAACGTTTTTAGACCACAGGATTCAAGGTGCGGGGTTAATTTGGTTATCTTATCAGTGACTCCCCTAGAAAACCGTCGATTCATCATTTGCAAAACGAAACGCCGATCGCCGCCGCTTTCAATCTTTATACTTTGATTTATCAACCCACTTTTTATTATCTCGGCCTTCACGAAATCTATGTCCCACAAACTCAAAATACTCACTAGTTCCTTATGAATAGCTTCTTGTACTTTCTCAACTCGATTACACATGTGGAATTTTCCTAGCAACATTTTCATGTAAAAAAAATCAGGACACCGCCCTAAAATTCGACTTTAATATCGATAACGCTTTCAGCGTACGACAACCCTACTACTGATTTGAGCAACAATTTTAAATTTCTGCGATATCAAAACCCTCGGCTTCAATCAATCCGGCACTCACTTTACCGGCGACGAATCCAACCTCCCCACCTCGCATCAAATAACGGTCACACACATCGGACATCGCGTCATGAGTTACGCCTAGCACCCCAGTTCTGAACGAATTGATCGAAGCATCATTTCTACTGAACAGAGCACTCACAAACGATCTATCTGCCTCGGCTATCGGACTTCTCGACGGATCCAGAGAACGGATAGTGCCTAAGATCGACTCCTCCAGCCTCTGCTCGCTATGATTCTTTAAAAACCAGTCTAATGAACGTCTGAAATCTACTACTGTTTCCAAAAGCCTCGGGTCTCGGTAAGAAAAGAACCTAAAGGTTCTGCTTTCGGCGTTGTATCCTGCTCCTGAACCGTAGGCACCCCCCTTTTCCCGAATCTCTGAATGCAAAAATCCGTCTTGAAGATATTTGCCCAATACAGCGAGCACAGGGGCATCTTGGGAAGACTCACCGACTGCCGAAAAAGCCAAGGCACTAAAATTAACCTGAGAATCGATCAACCAAGCTTGCGGGCCTTTCTCAGAAAGAATTGCTAAGTTAAGTCCTGTTGTCTCTGATCGCCCTGTCTCTTGGTAAGATTTGCACCTATCAATCGCTCCTTTTAGCGATTCTTCTTCCCCGATTACCATTATCTTAGGCAACTGTCCCATCAGTTTGGATCGTATAATTTCAAAACTTTCAAAAATATTTTTTAGCGAATTTCCGTCCGTAGTACTAGAAGCCAACTTTTTAGCTTTTAAAACAAACGTCCCTCCATCCCAAACTTCATCCAAAGCCGCCTTATTAGAAAGCCCTTTACTCGCCGAAAACATAGCTAGATAGTGACCTCGACCCACAAGCGATTGTTCTACCTCAGCCCGCGTTTGATAAAGCAAATCTCTTAAGCGATCAATTTCATCAAAACGCACGCTTCGAATAAGCCGCGCAACCTCACCTATAACCTCATCCCGTTTTCGAGCTAACCCTTTGCCATTTAATAGAATGAAACCATCCTCTTTATCTAGATCAGTCAAGTGTGGTTTAACAAGGCAAGAAACAGAAAATTCACCTGCCCTGCCCCGTCTTTCTTGGGTAGCAACGTAGCCCTGTTCGTCGGTACCAAGCTCAGTCACATAGGCGCAAAAAAAAGGAAGCAACTCTATTTCTTCTTTCGTAAAAAAAGGCAACGCATAAGCCATCCTTATCCGAAAAATTCCGTTCGTCTCTACCTCATATTCGTATGATTCAGATGAGTCAGACTTTCGAGGTCTTAATAACCCTCCCGTTTCGGGAATGTCAGTCAACGTTACCTTGGGTAATACAGATTCGTCATCTTTTTGGGACTGCCTTTCTTCCAAACTTTTTGAAGCGTTGTTTATTTTTTCTATTTCTACCCGGTCTATCTTTTCATACATTTTTTGGAGGCTATATATCTGAGCGTCCATTTTGCGATCCATTGAACTCGTCGCCCGCATTACCACTTTAGCGTGATGGGGATTGTTTATAAAAACTCTACTTATTAAGTCGTTCAGGTAGTTGTCCTGGGTTATCCTTCCCCTAAGCCTCGATAGTGAAGGTCCTAGATCTAGGATCTGAACAGGATCTTTGCGATATATTACGGACGACAAGATTCTTCCCATTAAACTGAGTCCGTGGGGGTAGGTGCCACCACCTATATCCCGTTGTTCTAATTCCAATCGGTCCAACGAAGCAGTTAAATTCTCATCCGACAAACCACCTTCCACCAAACTTTCGAGACATTCGTAAATGCGGGCCTCCACTGTCTCCAAAAATTTCTCGTCCGCACCTTCAACGCCACAAATGAAAGCCACTTGTCGGGTCGAATCATCTATTCCACATAGCTCCGACGGAGCATCAGCGCTTTCCAAAGTTTCTAAAATGTTTCTCAGGGGAGAACCACTGTGCTCCAACAGCAACGATGCTAAAAAATGCATTTCTAACAGTGAATCAGCATCGCTGGTTGACCCGTAAACCCAACCCCAGATCGCATGTGTCGACCTCTCGGAATTTTGGGTTGTCTGGTATTCAACCTCCAATTCCTGCCGCTCGCGAAACGGCTGTTGGGCCGGGATACTAATAATCTCACTATTTTTTTCAAAACGATTTAGTACCAATCGTTCTATGTAAGCCTGATGCTCTATCCAAGGCAGATCCCCATAGGTCATGAACACAGCATTAGTGGGATTATAATGATGGCTATGGAATTCACAAAGCTGGGAATACTGTAAGTTTGGTATTTCACTTGGTTCGCCGCCACTATTATGGGCGTAAATAGTATCAGGGAACAATGCTAAATGTAGATGGTTCCATAATTGAGCAATAGGAGAGCTCATGGCACCCTTCATTTCGTTATAGACCACACCATGGTAGGTCAGACTGCCTCCTTGTTCCGCATCCTCTTGATATTCTAATCGCCAACCCTCTTGGGCAAAATCTAACGGGTTCAAATTAGGGAAAAATACCGCATCTAAGTAGACAGCCAAAAGATTATAGAAATCTTTTTTGTTACGGGTCGCGAAAGGATAAGCCGTGGTATCACTAGCTGTAAAAGCGTTCATATAAGTATTCAAAGAACGTCTTAACATCATGAAAAATGGATCTCTCACTGGGTAGCGCTCACTGCCACAAAGCACCGTATGCTCCAAAATATGAGCCACACCGGTGGAATCAGTCGGTAAAGTAGGAAACGCGACCATGAACGCGTTGTTTTCATCAGAACTTTCCAAGTGCAAGTGCCTCGCTTGCGTGACTGAGTGCACATACTGATGCAGCGTGACACCGACGGAACGCAGTTGACTTTCAGAAACCTTCGTAAAATTATCCATCAACGACCTCTTGCCTCTAGCCAGAAAAATAAACCGAATAATGGTGATATCATAAAGCCGGAAGCATCACTCAGTCCAGAAAACTTGATAACAAAAATAGGCTAGGCCCCCTTTCTAAACGTTGACTGGTAATTGCCAAATATTAATATGTCAGCTGGATATAGCCGAAAAGCTGAAAACGAAATTAATAAAGGATTAAAACTGTGCCCTCTTTCGATATAGTGTCTGAAGTTGAAAAATACGAACTCCAAAATGCAATAGATAACACTATGCGCGAGCTAAAGAGCCGCTTTGATTTTAAGAACTCTATTGCGACAATTAGAGAAATAGATAATAACCTCCTACAAGTCATTGCGGAAGACCAATTTAGGTGTACCCAACTGCTCGATATTTTAAAGGTTAAAATGAGCCAAAGAGGACTAGATGTTGATTGCCTAAAAACGTTGGAACCTCAAACTAACGTTAGTGAATTCCGTTTACCTATCTCAATAATTGAAGGGATAGAACGTGATTTAGCTAAATATATTGTTCGACTTGTAAAAGAAACAAAAATAAAAGTGAAATGCCAGATTCAGGAGAATCAGATACGAGTTAGCGGAAAAAAAAGGAATGACCTCCAACTAGTAATCCAACAAATCAAGGATTATCAGTTCGATTATCCATTACAATTTAAGAATTTTAGAGACTAAGCGAAATTTCTGAGAAAAAAATCATGGTTAGACAATTTTTAGTAGGCTATCAACTCAAAAATAATACATTTCCTGCTACACTGTCGGTTACAAGTTCGATTGGATAAAATAGACACTCAAAACACCTGAAAGGAAACTGTGCATGTCGACACAAAGTTTTACTGGAACCGAAAGTTACATCGCGACTGAAGATTTAATGATGGCTGTAAATGCTGCAGTCACACTAGAAAGACCTCTTCTTGTTAAAGGAGAACCAGGCACCGGGAAAACAATGCTTGCTGAAGAAGTGGCAAAGGCTCTGGGTAAGCCTCTTATAGAATGGCATATAAAGTCCACCACCAAGGCAGCTCAAGGTTTGTACGAATACGACGCGGTAGCGAGACTCAGAGATTCCCAACTTGGAGATTCCAAAGTCCATGATATATCCAAGTACATTGTCAAGGGTAAACTTTGGGAAGCTTTTACTTCTACTAATCAGCCCGTTCTCCTTATTGACGAAATCGACAAAGCCGATATCGAATTTCCGAATGATTTACTCAGAGAATTAGACCGAATGGAATTTTTTGTATACGAAACAAAAGAAATGGTATCCGCAGAACATCGGCCGATAATAATAATAACCAGTAATAACGAAAAAGAACTACCGGACGCTTTTCTTAGAAGATGCTTTTTCCATTACATAGCGTTTCCAGATAAAGAAACAATGGAAACAATAGTAAATGTTCATCACCCCAAAATAAAGAAAAAGCTGCTAGCCGAGGCACTGGAGTGTTTTTTTGAACTAAGGGAAATACCTGGCCTAAAGAAACGACCGTCCACGTCGGAATTACTGGATTGGATAAAGCTACTTTTGGCGGAAGATATCCCTCCCGAAGCTTTGCGAGAAAAGGATAGCCGTAGGGCGATACCGAAACTCTACGGAGCGTTACTAAAGAACGAACAAGACATGCACTTATTTGAGAGGCTAGTATTTATGTCGAGAAGAAGCGGTGCTAGCTGATCTATTCTACAAGTTACGTGAGTTTCAGGTGCCGGTCTCTGTCACCGAGTACCTGACTCTGTTATCTGCGATGGACAAAGGTATTTCAGGATTAAATATAGATAGCTTTTATTACCTAGCCCGCAGCGCCCTTGTTAAAGATGAACGATTCTTTGACCGGTTTGATATCGTTTTTGGAAATTATTTCAAAGGGAAGGAGGCTATTTTTGAAGAAATCGTAGGCGAAATCCCTCTTGAATGGCTCAAAGCTCAAAAAGAACTGAATCTCTCCGACGAAGAAAAAAAGCAAATTGAATCCCTGGGCGGCTGGGACAAATTAATGGAAACCTTAAAAAAGAGACTGGAAGAGCAAAAAAAAGCGCACCGCGGTGGTAGTAAAATGATCGGTACGGGCGGAACATCACCGTTCGGGGCAGAAGGCTATAATCCTGAGGGAGTCCGAATAGGACAGAATAAAGGACGAGAGGGAAGGGCAGTTAAGGTTTGGGATAAAAGAGCCTTTAAAAATCTCGATGACGACGTCGAGTTGGGCACTCGAAACATAAAAATAGCTCTACGCCAACTCCGAAGGTTTGCTAGAGAAGGTTCTGAGGAAGAATTAGATCTTGATGACACCATCTCTTCAACTGCAAGAAATGCGGGAATTTTAGATGTTAAAATGGTACCGGAGAGAAAAAATGCGGCAAAAGTTCTACTTTTCCTAGATGTTGGCGGCTCAATGGACCCTTATGTGAAAATTTGCGAGCAGCTTTTTTCAGCCGCACGCTCCGAGTTTAAACATTTAGAGCATTTTTATTTCCACAATTTTCTCTATGAGTCTGTTTGGAAAGACAACAAGATGCGTTCAAACGTGCGACTGCCTACGCAACAAGTAATGCATACCTATGGAGCCGATCACAAATTGGTATTTGTTGGTGACGCCACTATGAGCCCATACGAAATTATGGCTGTCGGAGGTAGCGTCGAGCACTGGAACGAAGAAGCGGGAGCCACTTGGATTGCTAGAATGCTGGCTATTTTTCCTTTTGCTATCTGGCTTAACCCTCAGCCCGAAGAATATTGGACCAACATACCCTCCATCGGAATGATTAAAGAATTACTATCGGATCGAATGTTTCCGCTAACTGTCGATGGTCTAGAAAGGGCGATGAAGGCCCTTAAGAAAGCAGTTTAAACTCTAGGTTTTTATACTACCCTTCGCATAAAACTTCCATGCGATTTACAAATCTCTTTGTATTTTTAATCTTGTTGGCATTGGCTATACCTTGGTACTGGAACGCGGAAATTAGGGTGATTTTTATGGGTTTCCCGATTTGGGTAATTACTGCTATTGCCGTGTCTCTAGCGACCTCTACATTCGTGGCTTTCTTGTTACGCAAACCGTGGGATCAAGAAAGTTCTGAATCAGAAGATGAATAGTCTACCGACACTAGGAACGGGCGCCTGGGTATTCATATCAGCCTATCTTCTTTCATTGCTAGTTATAGGCTGGATCGCCCGATCGGCAAAAAAATCTGACACGCTCAAAGATTTTTACTTGGCAGGGAACGGTTTCGGTTTTCTTGTTTTGTTTCTTACTTTTTTTGCTACCCAATATAGCGGAAATACATTTTTTGCCTTTACTGGTGCGACTTACAGAATCGGATATACATGGATTCTAAGTTTACATTTTATGACTGCGGTAGTAGTAGTCTATTTACTCTTCGCGCCCCAGCTACATGCTTTAGCAAAAAAACGTAATTATCTTACCCCAGCCGATTTTATAGATGACCGATATGGAAACCGGTTTCTGAGCCTTCTAATAAGCGTGGTGATGATAATTGTACTTTGCAATTTCACCCTTGCGCAGCTAATGGCTATGGGCAGAGCTATGCAGGGCCTATCGGGCAATACCGATTCGTCTACTTATACATCTGGTGTAATAATGTTAGCTCTGATAATGGTTATATATGGTACTTTGGGAGGAGTTCGAGCAATCGCCTGGACCGACGCGCTCCAAGGGACGATTCTATTTTTCGGTTTTGCGTTCTTACTTGTTCTTGTTTTTGACAGGTTTGGATCGCTCGAAAAAGCTACACTTATTTTAGTAGAGAGGGACTTCTTGCAGGGCACCAAATACACAACACCGCCCGACGCTGATTCGTGCCGTGCATGGCTTAGTTACGTGCTCGCGGTTGGATTTGGAGTGAGTCTTTATCCTCAAGCTATTCAACGAATTTACGCGGCGAAATCGGCAACCGTGTTACGAAAAAGCTTAAGCTTTATGGCCTTCATGCCACTCCCGACAATGATCATTTCAACGATTGCCGGCATTATGGCTCTTGCTTACTTCCCAGGACTTGAGGGCCCAGAAGCTGACCGGGCTTTCGGAATAATATTGAGAGAAATACAACTTCATTCGGTAATTGGTTATGGGCTCGTAGTAGTGACTTTGGCAGCAGTTTTAGCTGCAATGATGTCTACCGCTGACTCCGCACTCTTATCAGTATCGTCGATGCTCACAAAAGACATTGTTGCTAAATATGTGAGGAGCGACTTTCAAGAAGCCACACTCACAAAAATTGGTAAAATACTTTCTTGGTCGTTTATTACCATGCTTGTCGTATTAGCTATCATACTTCAAGAAGATACGTCTCTGGTGCAGCTTTTGGATAGAAAGATCGACCTGTTGATCCAACTTTCGCCGGCTTTTATTTTGGGCGTAAGATACAAGAGTTTAGTAGGTGCTGCTGTATTAGCTGGTTTGTGCGTCGGCATAATGACGGCTTTAACATTAGCTTTTGGTGGATTCGAATTTGTTGAAAATGGTAAGATTGCTGGCTTTCACCCTGGGCTAGTGGCCCTTTTACCGAATTTGATGATTACTATATTTGGATCTTTGTTATTAGCGAAAAAAGTAAAGAAGTCGTAAAGTGATCGCTAAGAATAAAATCAGTCGCACAAACAATTGACCGCCGAAAAGGAGAAAAATATTTACCACCTTACCCCGATCACTCGCAGGGTACTCGCTGATCTAGAAACACCTCTAAGTATTTATATCAAGTTAGCGAAAGAGAAAAACTCTTTTCTTTTGGAATCGATCGAAGGAGGAGAAAAGTGGGGTAGATATTCGATCATCGGGTTACCAGCCAGCAAATCTATCGTTGTAACAGGACGCGAGGTGAGCGTTTTTGAAAATGAAAATTTAATAGAACGAGTCGTTTCAAAGGATCCTCTGAATTTCATCCAAGAATACCAAGAACGATTTGTCATCGAAGGGGCATCACAGCTACCTCGCTTCTCCGGAGGCCTAGTGGGATACTTTGGATTTGATGTTGTCCGATACGTGGAACCTAGGCTGGAAAATAACCACCCGGCGGACAGCCTGGGGAATCCAGATATATATCTGCTTTTGGTCGACTCTTTTATTATTTTTGACGCGTTAAAAGGCATACTAATTCTTGTTAAATACGTAGAAAAAGATGATGCGACCCAAATTTCTGCCGGACAACAATTTTTAGAAGAACTGGAAAAAAAGTTGTGTTCGATCCCCGCTTCTAAACAAAAAAGTAAATCTGAGAAACTGTACGATCACGATTTCTTAACAGAATTTAATCGTGAAAAATTCTTAAGCGCCATCAAAAAAATTAAAGAATACATTCTTGAGGGAGATGTTATGCAAGTCGTTCTTGCCCAGCGACTTTCCACTGATCTAAAATGTGAAACTATAGATATATACAGAGCATTAAGATATCTAAATCCTTCTCCTTATTTATACTACTTTAACTTCGGTGATTTTGAAGTTATAGGCTCATCTCCGGAAATCTTGGTCCGTTCGGAGGATGGAGTTGTCACTACCCGTCCACTTGCCGGCACAAGGGCCAGAGGAGAAAAAGAAAAAGAAGATTTGGCTTTAGAGCGAGAATTACTCAGTGACCCTAAAGAACTTGCCGAACATTTGATGCTCATTGATCTAGGCCGAAATGACCTTGGGAAAATATGTGAAATTGGGACCGTTGAAGTAGTAAAAAAAATGGTTATCGAACGCTACTCTCACGTCATGCATATCTCTTCAACCGTTGAAGGCCAACTTAAAAAAACGTGCGGCCCTTTTGATGTGTTGAGAGCTACACTTCCTGTAGGTACATTGTCAGGAGCGCCTAAAATAAGAGCAATTGAGATAATCGATGAATTAGAGCCCACCAAGAGGGGAATCTACGGAGGAGCAGTCGGTTATGTGTCTTGGAATGGAGACATGGATACGGCGATCGCAATTAGGACCGCGATTGTAAAGGACGGTCGATTGTACATACAGGCTGGATGTGGAATTGTTGCCGATTCGATTCCCGAAAAGGAATGGGAGGAAACCCTAAATAAAGGCAAAGCAATCTTTAAGGCAGTTGAGATGGCCGGGAAACAATTAGCTTTGCAGACACCCGAGACATTTTAGAGCATGAAACCTGGGAGTGGCTTAAAATCTAAAGAATTTTTCCGTTCAGGTGCGGATTGCACTTTATCAGGAGGACTGAAAGGAATAGAAAAAGAAAGCTTGAGGATCACGAGAGATGGTAGCATCGCTCAGTCGCCCCATCCGAAGGCGTGGGGTGCTTCTCTAACCCACCCCTTTATCACAACAGACTATTCCGAGTCTCTACCCGAATTAATCACGCCACCTTCTAAAAATATTAGCGACTCGCTAGCTTTTTTGAGAGAACTACACCATTTCCTGTACGAACATATGGAACCCGGAGAGATGCTTTGGTGTGCCAGCATGCCATGTGCAGTTTCGGATGAAAAAAAAATACCAATCGCGGAATACGGCAATTCAAATGTTGGCAGAATGAAACATATTTATAGGCTGGGATTGGACTTCCGCTATGGTCGCCGAATGCAGGCTATTTCCGGAGTTCATTTCAATTATTCTCTTCCGGAACAATTCTGGACTGCCTTAGGCGATTACAAGAAAAAAAATAAGACCCAAGATCCCCAAGACTTCAAAAATGAAAACTATTTCGGTTTAATCCGGAATTACAGCCGAATGAGTTGGATAATTCCTCTTTTGTTTGGTTGTTCTCCTGTAGTTTGTAAATCTTTCCTATCTGGAAACACGTCCAGATTCAAAAAAATGTTAGATGGCACCTACTACGTGCAGAACGGCACGAGTTTACGGATGAGCGATATTGGCTATAAAAATAAAAACCAAAGTGCTCTGAAAATTTCCTACGATAGTTTGGATTGTTACCTTCGTAGCCTAAAAAAAGCTATAACGACCCCCTACCCGGAGTATGAAACTATAGGCTTGTATGACGGTGCTGACAGAATTCAGTTAAGCACTAACGTGCTACAAATTGAAAATGAGTACTATTCGTCTATACGCCCAAAACGAGCTGATCACCCTGGTCAAAGACCATCTAAGGGGTTGAAAAGCTACGGGGTAGAATACGTTGAGATGAGAGCGCTTGACGTGGATATGTTAGACCCGTACGGGATTAAACTGGAGTCCCTTTTATTTTGCGAAGCTTTTTTGATCTATTGTTTACTAGAAGAAAGTCCTTTTATCTCAGAAAAAGAGCTACAAGCAATCGAGTACAACGAGATAACCGTTGCCCTTCGAGGAAGAGAACCAAACCTCAAGCTAAACAACGAACTACTGGGGAAGCGACAAACTGCCAGAGATTGGGCCTTAGAAATTTTGGAAAAGATGGGCCCGATCTGCGAAATTCTGAGCCGCGATCAAAATCTAAACTACACTCTTGCCCTACAGAAAATAAAAGAGACCATAATAAACCCCGATATGTTGCCCTCTGCTAAGATTTTGCAGATTTTGGCTGATAGAAGACTAGAATTTCAAGCATTTGCGTTAGACATTTCGACAAAAAATTGTCGAGAGTTGCAGAATCGTAAGATTCCAGAAAGCCGTAAAACCAAACTCAACGAAATAAGATCTGGCTCCTTCGAAAGATTGGAGGAAATGGAAAAGAACTCTACCGAAAGCTTAGAGGAGTACATCGAAAAATATCTGGCTGATTAGATAAGAGTTAGAAACATTGACAAAAAACCATTGCTAGAGTGTAAACTCGAAAATTATGACTAGAAGAAAAGCTCTAATCCAAATGGCCCTCACTCTATTTGTGACGGGTAACAGTTTTGGGACGCCTATTAGCCATAACAAATCATTTAAAGAATGGACGGAGTTTGTGCCTCCCAACAAGCGACCCCCAGTTGAAGTACTTCCAAAATTAAAAGTTTTTAAAAATAAGTGGAAACAGCGTTTACCTGAAGAAGCCTATCTGGTACTTTTTGAAGAAGATACTGAACGACCATTTTCGAGCCCATTAAACGGCGAAAAGCGGAAAGGAATATATTGCTGCCGGGCATGCGGCCTTGCCTTATTCACTTCTGCCATGAAATACGATAGCGGAACGGGCTGGCCTAGCTTTTTTTCATGCATAAAAGATCACATGGGCACTAAAAAAGATTACAACCTTATTTTCCCCCGAACTGAGTATCACTGCCGAAAATGCGGGGGGCACCAAGGTCACGTTTTTGATGACGGACCAGCGCCCACGTACAAACGCTGGTGCAATAACGGAGTATCACTAGTTTTTGAACTATCCCGGTAGACACTGTAATTGTCTACGAGGCACTTGAACTCCGTTTGCCTTAAATGTAACTTGGTGTTTTGACAGGGAACAACGAGAGCAAAGCTAATGGCCCATTACAAATCCGCTCGCTACGTTATTATAGGCGCAGGAATTCATGGTCTCAGCACAGCGTACCACTTAGCAAAAGAGTTGAAGACTCGCGGACTAGGGAACGGTTCTGACATATTAGTCATTGATAAAGATGGAATCGCCTCCGGCGCCTCAGGGATAGCGTGCGGCGTGATTCGTAATAACTATTTCCAACCAGCTATGCGGGAACTGATGTTGCAATCCGTGGAGGTATGGGAAAGCGATCCTAAAGCATATAGCTATCATCCTGTAGGCTATTTGCAAATTTCCCCGGAGCGCATGAGAGAAGACGTAGGCCAGATACACCAACAACAAAAAGATATAGGATACGAATCAATATTTGTCGAAGGAGAAAAGAAATCGGCATCTTATATGAAAAATTTGCTGGAAGACTGGCAAGCAGAAGGTATAACTTCTATTTTACACGAAAAACGAGGGGGGTACGCCAATAATAGTAAATCGATCTATGGCCTGGCCGGCAAGGCCGAAGCCGAGGGAGTCCGTATATTGACTGGTGTAACGGTGACGGGTTTTCAGGCTGGACAGCAAACTGACAGCATCAGGTGCATCGATACCGACCGAGGCTCTATAGATTGCGATTATGTGATCGTAAGTGTTGGGCCTTGGATAAAGAGTATATGGGAATATCTAGACCTACCCAAAACAGTAAATATAAAAGTAGCCAGCGGCAAGAATGAAGATATTCCAATGTGGGTATATTGGTCCCTACAGGAAGGAACTCTAGGTGTAGACCCGAACCTGCAGAAAACGAACGACGGGAAAATGCCTCCAGTCATTCACGTAGACTCTGACGCCCCACTTCTTGGGGAAGAGGGAGAGGTGATTACTTCAGACATGTGGGGAATCTATTATAAACCGGATTTTCACTTTGGAGGAATTCAAGGTGGCTCTGCTCCCTATGTGGTAAAAACACATCCAGATGAAGTGCGAGTAGATCCATATGGGCCTGCTTCCCCTGATTTTGTAGTGGGTCCCGACTTCGCTTACCTATGGTGCTCAGCTCTAGCGCACTGTCAAAAACGATTTGAAGGTAAATCTGGTCTCTACAAAAATGAGCCGTCCGGAGGAATAGGTTGCTTCACTCCAGACTCCTTCCCTATTTTCGATGTTTTTAGAGAGAACTGCTTCATAATAGCTGACTCTAACCACGGATATAAAATGATCGGGGTAGGAAAACTCGTTGCCCAGAAGGTGTTGGGCACGGATTCGAGATTACTCAAACCCTTTAGATTCTCTCGTTACGCGGAGAGGGACTTGCATCCGATTTCTAACAGCCCTTTTCCATGGAGTTAGTACACCTGAAGTAAATAACCGACTTTGATAATTGGGAGTTTATTAAGTGAAAAAAACCGATTTAGAAACTTATGTCGAAAATGCCGAAAGAGACGATTTAGTTCGAGTAGTAAGGAAAAAGATTGATGACCTAGGAATTAAATATATCTACTACCAATTCATTTCGGTGACGGGAAGAATAGTGGGAAAAGGAATTCCCTCGGATCACTGGGAACGAACTGCGAAAAACGGCTTTCAGCTTGTTTATGGGTCCACCGCAAACCTATTTATTGACCGACATGACGAATATATTGGATATGGGCCCGAAGCTATGGAATTAATCGGCATACCTGACCCAGACACTTTCTGTCAGTTGCCATGGGATAAGAGAGTCGCTCGGGTTTTTTGCGTTTGCTTTCGGAATCGAGAGGAGCGGGAAAACCCCGGTGCTTTTTTGACATCGGATTGCAGAGGGAATCTTAAAAGAGCTCATAGCACCTTTCAAGATCAATTCGGATTAGAATTTAGAGTTGGCACCGAACCCGAAATGATGTGGCTGAAGAAAGGACCCGAGGGCAAGCCCGATGGCGGTGTAACCGAACCTTATTGCTACCACATCGATCAGTTTGAAAGCCTTCGCCCCGTGTTCATGCAAGTTATTGAGTACGCACAAGCAATGGGTCTTGACATGATTCAAGGCGATCACGAAGATGCGCCTGGTCAACTCGAACTCAATTGGATGTTTGACGACGTTGTCAAAAATGCCGATAGACTTTCTACTTACCGGCAAATATGTGCTCAGGTCGCCAGGGAAAATAATCTCATTGCCTGCTTTATGTCGAAACCCTTTATGGGCGTTTCTGCCTCTGGCTGCCACACCAATATTTCCCTATGGAAAGGCGGAAAGGATGAGTTAAATAAATTACATAATGATCCTCTTCCGGGTATGGAACAAGTTTTCTCCTACCGAATGGGCGGAGAGAATCTCTTCTTACCGGATACTGACGACATTCAAAAACCAGGCAAAGTAGGGTTGCAATGTGTAGGAGGTATTGTCAAACACCTCGGCGCCCTAACTGCAATAGGGTGCTCTACTGTGAATTCGTATAGAAGACTCTGGGACACAGGCTTTTGGGCCCCCGTATTCGCGGATTGGGGTTTTCAAAACCGCACTACAGGATTGAGAATATCCGCGCCGGGTCGCTTTGAATATCGAGCGGTCGATTCAATGGTTAATCCTTATCTATTGGGTTCTGCATTATTAAAATCTTTTGAAGATGGCATCTTAAACGATATCGATCCGGGAGAACCAGAAAATCGCAATATTTACGAAGCAATGGAAGCAGGCAAACTCGTTAAGAAGCTACCTATGTCGTTGGGCGACGCTTTACAAAAACTAGAGGAAGACGAGGTGATAAAAAATGCTCTTCCGGGCGATATGTATAGAGTGTATAAATGGTACAAAAATGACGAGTGGGAAAAGTTTATGGCCACAGTTACTAATTGGGATCAAGAAATGTATCTTGATTGTTTACCCTAACCAACTTTAGGTAATAGAACTATGTGCGGTATAGCCGGAGTAATACATCGGGGGAAATCATCAACTGTCGGTTCCGAAATGACGACTATGTTGAAAGCCATGAAGCACAGAGGACCTGACTCCACAGGATTCGCTTTGTACAAACAGTCCGACAAAAAGAATCGATATGTGATGCGATTCAAGGTAGCCGAGGGATTGGAAGCCGAAAGCGGCTATGAAATCCAAAAACTTATGCGAGATAGAGTTGAAAATGTAGATGAAAGGCTTAAAGAATTAGGTGTCTCTATTAAAAAATCCTCTCAGGAAACAATATACGCCTACCGCTATGAATTTGTCTTTGAGGGAAGTCTAAGAGAATTGGCAAACTATGTCGAAGATTTAGAGGGAGTAGAAATATTATCGATAGGGAGAGGATTAGAATTAGTTAAAGATTTGGGCGATGCGGAACAAGTATCTGGCACTTACTCGTTGAGCGGATTTGCAGGCACGCATGCGATTGGCCACACCAGAATGGCGACGGAATCAGATGTCGACATACGGTCAGCTCATCCGTACTGGGCGTACCCTTTTTCGGACGTTTCCGTGGTACATAACGGTCAACTCACGAATTATTGGACTAAACGAAGAGAATTAGAGCGGAAGGGTCACCGATTTATGTCAAATTGCGACTCGGAACTAATAGCCGTTTATATTGCCGATGCGATAGATCGTGGCAAAAGCCTAGAACGGTCAATGACTGATTCCTTGACCGATCTCGATGGGGTCTTTACCTATCTAATCGCAACATCTGACCAGTTAGGCATGGCCAAAGATACCATGGCTGCTAAACCGATGGTTTTGTACGAAAGTGAAAAGATCGTTGCTCTTGCGTCCGAAGAGGTAGCTATCAGAACCATTGTTAAAGGGGAAATTGACACAAGCGATCCCTATGACGGCGAAGTTAGAGTCTGGAAAGCCTAAACTAAAGGAGGACGCTATTGAAAGATGAAATGAGATCAGAATTATTAAAGGGGCGAACGCAAGAACGATTTTTCTCACCGGAAGAAAGTGAATCCCTTGAACAACCTTTTGCCTATTCTGTGGATTTTGACTCAACGGCGGAACTCGACGCTACTGATTTATCCGCAAACGAAATAAACCAGAAAATCCGGAAACTAATGTTGGAAGGATATGGTTCGATTCGTCTAAAAAACCCCGGGGCCAAGCATAGCCTAGCTGTCGGTATTTTAAATCGACTGAATTTGACTATAGAGGGAAGTTTGGGTTACTTCGGTCTAGGGCTAATCGACGGACCGAACGTTATTGTTGAAGGGAGGGTAGGATGGTCGTGTGCCGAAAACATGATGTCTGGAACTGTCGTCGTCAAAAAAAACGCCGGTTCAACCTTTGGAGCCGCGATTCGAGGAGGAGATTTAGTTTGCCACGGAGATGTGGGTTCCAGAACCGGAATTGATCAAAAAGGAGGAACTATCATTGTGGGCGGCAGAACAGGCGCCTTCTCAGGGTTCATGATGCAAAGAGGACGAATGATTATCCTCGGCAATGCTGGGCAAAACCTGGGAGACTCTATGTATGACGGTACGATATTTGTAGGCGGGGCAATAGAAAGTTTAGGAGTGGACGCTGTCGAAGAAGAAATAACGGCTGAAGACATAAATTGGCTAAAAAAGAAACTTACTCTATATGGACTAGGAAATCGCAACGATATTAGTACTTTGAAAAAGATCGTGTCCGGAAAACAGCTTTGGAATTACGATAGTCTAGAGCCCAGCGAGAAGAAACTCGTGCTATAGGAGCAACATAAAGAGGATTAATAAAGTGTCGAGCGAAGATGAAAAGTATGTTTTAGGGACAAGCCCTATATTCACACCTGAAGTTATCAACGATATACATGTGAAAGCGGAACTCGGACGTTACAGGATGAGAGGGTTTTCCATGTTTAAAAAAGTACCTGGATGGGATGAACTGACTTTCCTACCTGGTACACTGACCCGTTTCGTGATCGAGGGCTATCGAGAAAAATGTGATACCAAGACCATCATAGGACCTCGTGCCAAAAGACCATTGGAGCTCGATATACCCGTCTACATTACCGGGATGAGTTTTGGCGCCCTATCCTATGAAGCAAAAACTGCGCTAGCAAGAGGAGCGACACTAGCCGGTACAGCGACCTGTTCCGGTGAAGGAGGAATGATTCCGGACGAGCGAAGGTACTCGGAGAAATGGTTCTATCAATGTATTCAATCGAGGTACGGTTTTAATCCACAACACCTGCGATTAGCAGACGCATGCGAATTTTTTATAGGACAAGGGTGCAAAGTTGGGCTTGGCGGTCATTTGATGGGCCAAAAAGTCACGGATCAAGTAGCCGAAATGCGGTCACTTCCGGCTGGGATAGATCAACGGTCGCCCGCAAGACACCCCGATTGGCTTGGTCCGGACGACCTAGCGTTAAAAATAGAGGAAATCAGGGAAGCGACAAACTGGGAAATACCTATTCAGCTGAAGTTAGGTGCGGCGAGAGTTTACGATGATGTGAGAATGGCAGCAAAAACTGACCCGGACTCTATCTATATCGACGGTATGGAAGGCGGTACAGGAGCCGGGCCACACCTAGCGGCTGAGGACACAGGTGTACCAGGAATAGCTGCTATAAGACAATCACGAAAAGCGCTAGAGGA
>CAZXQY010000025.1:0-28833 GCA_964642505.1 uncultured Gammaproteobacteria bacterium
AAATCAATGGAATCTAAATAGAGAGAAGATGGGTGCCATGATTAAGCAGAAAACCAGGGACGAATGGTGTGAAATTTTAGAAGGGACGGACGTATGCTTTGCGCCCGTGTTATCTCTTTCCGAAGCGCCTTCGCATCCTCATAATGTAGCTAGAAATACATTTACGGAAGTTGATGGCGTAGTTCAGCCTGCTCCTGCTCCTCGATTTAGCCGAACTAAATCTAAGATTCAAAAGGCGCCTTCGACCGTCGGAGCCGATACTAAGCAGTGTCTGAGTGATTGGGGCTTCGAAAGCTCTGCGATCGATAAGCTATTTTCTGAAGGCGTCGTCAAATAACATCGTACGCTCCCTCGGTCCTTTTAGTAGGTGGTTCGTTTTAAACTTGCCCTCGAAAAATTCGAGGGCAATGAGTGGTTGGGATCAAATTCCTCTCATTCCTGCTTCTTCGGTAGCTGGATGCTTGCTGGCGTCGGCGCTCGGACGGTTTTCCATCCGCGAAAACCAAGCAGTTAGATTTTTCAAGTCGGTACTAATCGACTGGCCTACGCCAGTGCCGAAATCCATCGCACAGTAGAGGATTAAATCGACCAAGCGCATTTCGTTTCCGCAAATGTAATCGTTATTACCCATTAATCCATCCAGCCAAGCCAGTTTTTCTTGGACTAAAGTAGTTAATCCATCTACGGATTCAGGAATTAGTCGCATTCTCTCTCTGAACAAATCGGCACCTGCGCCGTAACGAAAGCCATTATACATATGTTCTGTTATATTGAGCTCGACCCGTCTTTGCCATTGACGGTGGATGGCTTTTTCTTTTGGGGTGGAACCGACTAATACTGGAGAGGGATGAACTTCCTCTAGATATTCACAAATCGCGACGGTTTCTCCGATTACGGTTCCATCATCAAGTTCTAATGCAGGCATTTGGCCGCCTGGGTTTTTGTCAGTATAAGGTGGCTTTCTATTAGCCGCGCCCATCAAATCTGTTTCTATAAACGGAATTTCAATTCCTTTTTCTAACATAAACATCCTTAGCATTCGAGGGTTGGGACCTAAAGAGTTATATACTTTCACGAATTTTCCTCCTCAATAACATTAAATTCTATTTCATTACGATAACACGTCTTAACCGTAAACGGGATGTCATTACTCTTGTTGCTCAAATCGCCGAAAATAACCGCTCTCTAGGATACTCGGCACCTGCAACATGTCGAGCTGTCATGGCTCGTACCATTTGATAAATACGAATGCGGAAACTGGGATCTGCGGACATTCTAAGATAAGAATCTTTTCCTGAAATTCCATAGTCTTCCAACAGCCAATCCATTAGATTGTCACAGGCATCGTAAACAGCTTGTTCAAGAGGTAAGTTTATGCCTACAGCCACGATACTTTCTGGTTTATCTATTCTCACACATGGGATGGACTTCTGTTTGACCACGTCGCACCGAAGCTGAACAGTTGCGCGAGTTTCGTCCGCTAGGGCAGTAAATTCGGTATCTCCTTGACCACCGTGCACATCTCCCACATACAGTAAAGCACCTTTATGATAGGTATTTAAATGCACTGTATTACCTTCTCGTATTTCTCTACAGTCTATATTTCCGCCAAATGACCCCTGTCCAAGAAGGGAGGTGTGTATCTCTCTCTCTTGGCATGTCGCTAAAGTTCCTATGAACGGTTGCAGCTTCCAAGTTAGGTTTTCAGAATATTTCCCCCAGCCGTCTCTTGTAGTGCCGGATTCGCCTGGTAAATGTTCGATTACTTGGACATGGCCCGCAGCGCACTCGGACCATTTTAGAGAGTCTCGAAGTGGCCCCACTCCTGGTATTATTCCAGTAAATCCGTACCTCCACGGCTCTACGACTTCTACTGTTACCGACAAAAGATCGCCGGCTTCGCATCCGTCAATATAGATGGGGCCAACAACAGGATTAAAATTGGGAGGAACGGCTTTGGTGAGTTTTTCGATATGATCGCCTTCTATAATACTGTGGACGTGCGGAGTGTCGCTGTCATCTGCTATGAGTCCCGTAAGCGCGTCATCTGTTTCTATCTGAAAAGATTCCCCAGCTTTGACTTTTATTACGGGACTGTCGTTGTAGTTAAAGGAATATTTTGTGATGGTTCCTCGTTCTATGCGCTGCATTGTTATATCCCTTCTCTATTGTCGTAAAAAAGTGTCTCAACAGAATCTATAATCGATCACTTTGATTCTATGTCTTGCTTTTAGCTATAAATCTTAGAATCGTATTCTTTTTTGTGGGTCCGTCCAAAAACGCTTTGAAATCGTGTCCGTTGTATAGGACATAAGTAGGAGTCCCTGTAAAAGGTTCTCCTGTGTTGATTTCATAAGCTTTAGAGAATGTCGAAGATTCGGCAATTACAGATGGGAATCGGTGATTTTGATCCGTCTGAGTGGCTTTAATTGTTTCTAGGGACGATTCGTCATCTAGACAGATACCAATAACGGCGAGAGTATCTGAGTGATCAATGTGTAATTCTGATAAAAACGGATATTGATTAGCGCAATGATTACAATAGGTAGTCCAAACGAAAACGATATTCCATTTATCATTTTTCAGCTGATCCTTAAAGGAAGATACTTTTCCTTCAAGTGTTTTTATTTCTAAGCCGGGCTTTATTCTTGTCTCATCATTTTCTAGGGCCTTAGTACTTACGCAGGCCAAAGCGAAAACCGCGACGAAGAGCGTCAGGAAACTTTCAGTAAGTCGCCGAAATAGCGGGAGCTGATTCATATTTTTTCTAGCCTAACTGGCATTCCGTAGCGCTGTTTCAAGGTGACGACCGGAAGGGGTTCGATCGGATGCTTTGGTATTGGAGTCACCTTGAAACTTTGTAAAAGTCGAGCTAATACTAACTGTACCTCAAGCATTGCCATACCCGCACCAATGCAGGCTCTAGGGCCGGCCGCGAAGGGTAAATAAGAATATGAGTGGCGAGACTGTTGTTGAGAGCTATCGAATCGCGAAGGATCAAATTTTTCAGGTTTGTGCCAAAAATCTGGATGCCTATGAAGACCGAAAATACTAATGGCAATATAACTATTTTTAGGAATTTTGTAACCGTTGAATTTAGTTTCGATAGCACTTTTCCTGGCGATCCCCCACACGGGCGGATAGATACGCATTGATTCTTGCACTACTTGCTTAAGGTAAGGTAATTCAGCTAAATCCTTGGCATCTGCACCTCTACCCTTTAGGACACTCCCCAATTCTTCTCTCAGATTATTTTCTACCTCGGGATTTTGGGACAAAAGATAGAATGTCCAAGTCAGAGCAGTTGCGGAAGTTTCATGCCCGGCGAGCATTAAAGTAATAATTTCGTCCCGCATCTGTTCATTGGTCATACCCGATCCGTCTTCTTCATTGCGCGCGGCGATCAGTCGATCAACGATATCACCATCTGTTTTTCCCTCATTGCGGTGATCATCAACCAAATTGTCGACTATATCATTTAATCTTTGTTTCACCTTTCTGAAGGCGCTGTTGCCTGGCAGGGGAAGATTCGGCCATAGACGAAAAAGAGATTCTAATTTCATTGGGTTCTGGTTAACTAAATCCAGGATTTCTACCATTTCGTCGGCAACGTGATCGATATTTGCCCCAAATAATGTTCGGCTTACTACTTGGAACGTGATCCGGCTCATTTCCTGATCTAGTTGAACGATTCTGTCGCAGTCGTAATTTTCCCATTGTCGGGCTAAATCTTCCGCCATTTCGTTAATAACTTGGCCAAATTGATTGGTAGATCGGTTACCGAAAACGGGCTGCATTAACCGTCTTTGGCTGGCCCAATGCGGGCCATCGTTGGTGACTAAGCCGTTTCCTAAAACTGCGCCAACAACTTTGTAATCGATCGTCCCTTTAACGTAGTGGGGCCAAGCCGTTGTTAAGATTTCTTTAACGTATTCAGGGTTGGCAATGCAAAAAATCGGGAAATAAGGTCCCCAGTACCTAGTGACGTCGCCGTACTCCCTTATCAAATGGAGCATATATTCGGGTGGAGACCACATTTTCTTCCCGGTTAAAAGCCGGGACCACATGTCAAACCAATCTCTCAGGGGCGGACCTGGTGGCAGTGGTGATTCCGGGTTAGCTACTACAGACACTAAATTTACTCAAGATAATCGGACTTCATGGATTATCTTGGCGGGACCAGACGATGCCAGGCTGCGCCAAGACTATTTACCATTCTACTTTCTGAAGGCAGGTAGGACATTTCTCGAAAAGATGTCCATGCTTTTTCTAATTAGGTTAGGAGCCAAACCTGGAAGAGCCATTTGCATTACCATGTGAGTAAAGCGTCCTCGGCTCACATAGTCGGCTATCATCTCTTTCGCATCATTAGGTGTACCTACAATGGCGTCTTCCCCAAAGAAATTAAAGGCTTCTGCCTTGATCATCTCGTCAACCGTTGGGAGCCCTTCTAGGGCTTTGTCGTCTCCTTCCTTATCATTTGCTTCGGCAAACCATTTCCCGTAGCACTCCGTCAGATAATGTAAATGTCGCGCACATTCTTCCCAAGCTTGAGAACGACTCTGTGCGACGTAAACAGCTCTCATAGTAGCGATATTATATTCTTGTGGGTCTCGGCCTGCTGCCGTCAAGGCTCCATCATAGGCGGCGTTTAATTCAGTAGGTCCAACGCTTTGAAAATGAAATCCCATCTTCGCCGCTCTCTCTATGGCTTTTGGCGCTATCGCCCCTAGCCATATCGGAGGATGGGGACGTTGTAGCGCAGGCGGAGATATTTGAATGTCGTTTAGATAGTAGTATTTGCCGTCTATCGTAACGGATTCTCCGCTTAGGAGTTTTTGTACTATAGCCATGCCCTCTTGCAAGCGCCCACCACGTTCCGTATGCGAAATGCCTTGGTCAGAGAATTCTTTTCTACGGTACCCAAGCCCTACGCCAAGGTCAAAACGGCCATTTGACATTAGGTCAACTGTAGCGGTGTCTTCTGCCAGTCTAATAGGATTGTGTAGAGGAGCTAAAACTAGGAAAGTGCCAATTCTCATACGAGTAGTACGTTGAGAAATAGCAGCTGCAATCGCCAACAAGGACGGAGAGTATCCGTCATCAACGAAGTGGTGTTCAGTGAGCCAAGCGTCATCGAACCCCATTGCTTCAGACTCAGCAATAAGATCGAGATGCGATTTATATAAATGTTCCCAGGGTACTTTGTTATGGCTCGGATTTCTAAAAGGCCACAGTACGCCAAATCTAAGATTCATCAACCTCTCCCTGTTTTTCCGTTAAAACTGTTAAAAAAGTATGCTAGTGTCCTTAAAGGTACATTCACTCGATTCCAGGCGCAAGTCTGAGTAAAGTAATATAGGCTTTTGTTCCTTATCTGATTAAGTCTGCCGAGTAGATAGTTGATGTCAATTGCCGTTTTGGTACTTTAACCACGTAAGAATTCATTATATCATTGTCATTATAAGTACTTGAAGATTTGGAATAAAGAAATAAAGGAGCAAGGAATGTTAGCTAAACATTTTTTCAGATTGGCGACTTTCCTTTTGCTGATTGTAGTTTCTAATGTCTTCGGATTCGATACGTCTCGCATAGAAGATCCAGAAGTCAGAGCTTGTGCTGACAGAGCTCTCCCTGCGAAAACAGCCTACCAAATCCAAAAGGTGGAAGTTGTCGGTGCTAATGGCTTTGTTAGAGAGTCGCGAAGAAAACTTTACTGGAGAAGGTCTGAGGATAACGACTCAAGAGTTCTAGTTAGAGTTTTGGAGCCAATAGATGATAAAGGGGTAGCTGTTTTAATTAATGACGACGCGGATAGAAATATTGTTAACTATATGACTTATTCGCCGAAGCTCAGACGGGTAAGGCGTGTTACGGGTGAATCCTTTTTTGGTTCTATCTTGGGGACCGATTTCACGTACGAGGATTTTTCTTTTTTTTATCGGGTCGATGAACGGGAAGAGGTTGTTAGAGTCGAAGATTCCGAAGTAGAAAGCCATCCATCCTACGTGTTAGAAACTGTGAAACCGGGAGATGAGGCCACATATAGTTTGGTACGATTCTTCATAGACAAGGAGTACTGTTTGCCTGTCAAAAGCGAGTTTATTTCACTCAATGGTGAGTTGCGCAAAGAGCTTAAGATAGATAGAACGAGCATAAAAGATGTTGACGGTCACTGGGTTCCCTATCGAACCACGATGTTCGACCTAAAACTGGAAACTCACAGTATATTTACTGTCGAAGAAGTAGAGATAGATCCCGATCTACACGACGCGATGTTTGAGGTTACTAGCCTTAAGCGAGGTACTTTTTAGGGGATTGTCTAATTAGAGGACGAGTAAACTGGTTCGATTTTCGGGACATACGTTATCGAGGAATTTTGTAGAACTACTAACCGCTTTCCCTAGGCAAATAGGGTTCTTTGCGGTTTTTTTTTTCTTGGCATCGGGTTTTGTTGTATTTCAGGGTCCCGAACTAAGCTTCGGCTTGCGAGTAGATCCGTCTATCAGATCTTTATTACCGAAAGCTGGTGAAGAAATAAAATTTTTGGAAGAAGTTCAAAATCGTTATTCGAGCGATGATTTGCTTTTAGTGACTTGGATTGACGATGAGCTGTTCTCTCCCACTCATCTTGCGTCTTTCAAAAGGTTGAGCCGTCGCATCGAACAGTTACCCGGTGTTGAGGATGTCGAAAGTTTAGCAACGGCGATTCAAACCAAGGTGCATGAGCACTATACGGAGGTCAATCCATACCTTGCAGAGTTACCTGATACTGAAGAGCAAGCGTTGGCGATAAAGGCCGCGGTTAGTCAGAACCCGTTATACAAGGGTTATTTAGTATCTGAAGATGGTAAAGGGGCGATGATATCAGTTAGATTCAACCGCGATCTTACGGCCCAGGAGTTAATTAAAAAAGTATCGATTATTACGAGTTATTCCGATGAAGAGGCGGACGGCGTAGAGAATTTTCTTTCGGGTCCATTGTTTGTTCGGTTGGAAATCAGTCGATTATTGCTTGAGGATTTATACCGCGTTATGCCGTTAGCGGTTGTGGCTACTTTACTGGTGTTAGCCGCGGGTTTTCAGACTATGCGGGGAATCTTGCTGCCGTTTTTTGCCAACACGATCTCTATGACAGTAACGTTCGCAATATTTATTTTGAACGGTAATCTGTTAAATTACGTCACCGTGATTTTACCACCGACTATCTACGTCGTAGGCTTTGCTTATGCTGTTCATGTCTTGAGTGATTTTGAACGATACTGGAGCCTTGAAAATTCTCAATTAGAGGCGGTTAAGAAAGCTTTGGAGGATGTGATTACCCCGGTCTCTTTGACAGCGATCACGACAGCGATAGGTTTTTTCTCGTTAACTTTTAGTAACATCGAATCCATAAGTATGTTTGGGTTATACGCTAGCATAGGTACCTTGCTAGCTTGGCTATCGGCGTTAACTGTAGTGCCTGTCGGATTGTTACTGTTCACTTCGAATAAGAAAGCTAAAAAGCCTTTTGGAATCACTGTGATTACTAGGTTTTTAGCTGACCGCGCGCAATCTAAGGGGAGGGTGATAATTTTAGCGGGTGCAGTTTTGGCTACGATGTCTTTGTTAGGTGTACAACAAATTCATGTCGGCACTAACTATTTAACCAATTTCGACAAAGAAAGCCAGCTAAGGCGCGATTTTGACAGGATGAGTTATACCTTTGCGGGCGCAGTTCCGTTACAAATTGTTCTTTCTTGCCAAGAAGTGGATTGTTTTAAGCAGCCCGAATCGCTTCGAGAGATTCTAAAGTTGAAGAAGTGGCTTCTTGAACAACCGGAGATTGGAGGGGTTTATACCCTTTTAGATTATATCGGTACGTTGGAAGAAGCATTGGCCCCAGAACGAATGGATAGCGATCCAGTGCCAGAGTCTAGTGGGTTGATCAGTCATTATCTGTTGCTGGGAGCTAGTGAGGATGTTCGAAGGTTTACTGATCCTTCATACCGAAGTTCCCTATTACAAGTTCGGGTCCGTGTTGTCGCTAGCTCGGATATCAATCAACTGTCTTCCCGCATCGAGAAAAAGATAAAAAATTTAGGCGCCGATTTGGATGGCCGGATTACTGGTAGTTCCTATCTTATTGCGCGCACGTTGGACGACGTTACTAGAGGACAGGTCCTGAGCCTTGCAGCAGCTACTATTCCCATCTATTTGGTTTTAGTCTTAATGTTTGGCTCTATTCGATTAGCATTTATAGCGTTGATTCCTAATGTGCTGCCTATACTTGGTTTCTTCGGTATTTTAGGATGGAGCGGGATACCATTGAATCTTACAACTAGTTTAGTGGCTTCTGTGGTTTTAGGTATTGCCGTTGACGACAGCATTCATTTTTTCGCCCGTCTTCGTCAAAAAGTAGAAAAGCTAGAGTGTGATCCGATAGAGTCGGCGATATCGGCAGTGATTCGACCCGTTACATTTACGACGGCGGGCCTATCTTTAGGGTTTCTTACATTAATTTCTGGTCAATTGTTGAGTCAAGCGGATTTCGGTGTTTTAGTTGCGTTAACTTTAGCGATCGCTTGGATTCTAGATTTGACGTTCACTCCGGCATTAGCCCATTGGTTTGGATTGGATTCCGACGGAAGGAATTAACCCTTCATGCCAATCAGTTATTTTTCAGATTTTTTGAACCCCCCGCGGAGATCAATGTATTGTAGTGACGTTATCGCTGCGAGCACTAGGAGTCCTCCAATTGCTTGTTGTAAGGTAAGTATTTCATTGAAAAGAAGCCAGGCTGCGAAAATTGCGAAGACAGGTTGTATATTTGCCGCCATTCCAGTTTTTAGCGCGCCGATTTTCGCCAGAGCGTAAAGGTACATAGGTGTACCTATCGTTTGTAGTAACCCGACTCCAATGGCGCCGCACCAACCTTTTAATGACTCCGGTAAAGTTGGTTCTTCGACAAAAATACCTATCAAGCCCAAGACGAATAGGGCAACTACACTAAAGTTAAAGGCGGTGACAAAGGCGTTTACTTCTCGAAAATATTTTGACACGATGATAGCGTTGATAGCCGTAGTAATAGCGGCTGTTAGAGCGAAGGCTACACCTCGCCAATCTAGGTTGTCGGTCGCATTCACGAGCATCAAAGTAAGGCCTAGAAAGGCGGCAAAGACACAAATAAGTTTTATTTTGGTTACGGATTCTATTCCTAGAAACCCGACAACGAGCGCGATTATAACAGGAAATGTAAAAAATATGAGCTGCGCTAAACCAATCGGTATGAATTCAATAGCGCCGATATTTCCGTATGTCATTGCTGCCATAAGAATACCGTTTAGTATTCCAAACCACCACAGATCTTTCGGTAGACCCAGTTCAAATCCGGCAGCTTTCAATCCTGAATATAGAACAATTACCATAATAACTGATCGAAGAAGAGAAACCATAAGACCATTGGCACCGGCGTCAAATGCATATCGAGAGGAAACGGCAGCTGCGCCCAGCACTATCCCCGCCATAATAGCCAGGCATACAGCAAGGTTATGTGATAGGAAATTGGTATGTTTAGGTCTAGGGCTTTGCAATTTTTTTGCTGTGTGGTGCTTCCAGCCCATTCCTAGTTAGGACAGTTTGAATCCCGCGTAGCCTTCTCGAACCACTTGTTCACATTTCCGTTCGTATTTCGGAAATCCACCAATATACGGCATGAATACTCTAGGCTTACCGGGAATGTTGGCGCCTAGATACCAGTTGTTGCAGGCTGTGTAAAGTGTACGATTTGCCATTTGATTCACGTGGCGAACCCATTCTTCTTCCGCGACTGGGTCTATGTCGATTTGGCTCAGGTCGTTATCTTTAAGATAGTCGATACAATTACCAATCCAGTCGACATGATGCTCTATGCCAACCACCATATTGGCGAGAACAGAGGGACTTCCCGGACCCGTTATAATGAATAAGTTTGGGAACCCAGATGTCCCAAGTCCAAGGTAGGTCTTCGGTCCAGCCTCCCATTTTTGCTTCAGTGCTACGTTGTTTCTGCCTCGAATATCGATCTTGTCGAGAGAGCCTGTCATGGCATCAAATCCGGTAGCAAAAATTACTGCATCTAACAAGTATTCCTTACTACTGGTCACAATCCCTTTTTTTGAAAAAGACACTATAGGTTCTTCCCTGGCGTCTACAAGCGAGACATTTTCTCGATTGAAGGTGGAATAGTATCCGGTGTCTGAACAGGGTCGCTTGCATCCGAGGTAGTGTTCGGGAATTAATTTTCTGATAAGAGTTTCATCTTGTACCGTCTGCTGGATCTTTTCTTTCAGATAGTTTTTAGCTGTCTCATTCGCTTCTGCGCTTGTTGCAATGTCTTTGAAGGCGCCCAAGAAAGACAAACCACCGATCTCCCAAAATCTATCATATGTATTCTTTCTTTCGGCCATACTGACATCCAATGCAGATTGCCTATTCGGTGGTTTCTGGGCCGCCAGGGGTAATTGTCTTTGGGCTTTTCTGAGACTTTGATAAGATTCCTTTATTCTATCAAGCGCTGACTTTTTTAGGGGGGTATTCCTCGCGGGCACCGACCAATTTGGTGTGCGTTGGAAAACATAAAGGCGTCGAGCCTCCTCTCCAATAATAGGAGTCGCTTGTATCGACGAGGAACCGGTTCCGATAATGCCGACGACTTTGTTTGTAAAATCAATTTTCTCATGGGGCCAATTGCCGGTATGAAACCAGTCTCCCTCGTACTGTTTGAAACCTTCTATGTACGGGACATTAGCGGATGACAAACCCCCAGTCGCCATTATACAAAACTTGGATTTGTATAGTGTTTCAGAAGCATCCGTTTTGAGGGTCCATGATTTCTGTGAATTGTCGAGTATTGCCGACTCTACTCTCGTAGAAAAGTCGATGTTCTCGTACAGATCAAATTTTTTTGCCACGTGTTCTAGATAAGACAAGATTTCGGGCTGTCCTGCGTATCGCTCGGTCCAGTTCCATTCCTGCTCGAGTTCCTCAGAAAAGCTATAAGAATACTCCCAGCTTTCTACGTCGCACCGGGCTCCAGGATATCTATTCCAATACCAAGTTCCTCCAACTCCTGTACCCGCCTCAAAAACTTTCACCTTGAGTCCAGCTTTTTTCAGACGGTGTAGCATATATAAGCCAGCGAATCCCGCACCAATTATGGTGGCGTCGTATAGGTTGCTTTGTTGTTCAAACTTGCTAGGCATTTCCATAGTCAGTAATGTTTTTTAAGGACTAGATTTTCCTAATTTCCAACACTTTATGCAATAGAATGGTCATGATGTCTGTATGACCGCGATGAATTTTAATCACCGTTTTCTAAAAGAACAAAAAAAACCCGCTCTTTGGAGCGGGTTTTAAGTGAGTATCTGACTTTTTACCAGCTGCTCGATATCGACAATACGACCGCTTCCGTAAGCTCTTGATTAGCTGTTGCGTCATTACTATTTGCCGCCTCAGTCCAATTTAAATCGATGGTGAACATACCGATGTCGTAGCTTCCACCGATCGAATACATGATGTAATCGTAACCGTTGGCGTTGCTAGCGTCTCCTTCAACATCCAGATAGGCTACTGTTACATAGGGCTTTATTCCGAGATCTGTTGTGACTCCAAAAGTACTGTGAAGCCATATGCTGTCTCCGTCTTTACCGTAGTAATCAGGAGAGTAAGCAAATCCGAAAGACATTGTTGGTTCCATAGGAGAATCGACTGCGTAGCCCACAGAACCGTAAACTTCCACAAAGTCTTGTTCTCGGCCGTTATCATCGTCTGCTTCCTCTGGATAATAATAGAATAGGCCACCAAAGTCCCAATCTATCCCGTTAGCAAAAGATCCTGAAAACCCGCCATAGAGGTTAGTTTCAATTTGCGTCCCATCATTAGAACCGGTGTTGAACTCAACGCTCGAGGCCCAGGTGCCAATATAAAACCCGCTGGGCTCGTGCATGTAGTCGATCCCTACCTGAATCGCAGGGTCTTCATTACTTTGACTGATACCGCGGTAAACATATTCGGAGGCCATCATCATGTTAGCACTCCAAACATGAGGAGATGATCCCTCTTCTTCCATGCCGTCGGCAAAAACGCCACAACTCATTACTAGGGAAATCACGGCAAATCCCAATACGACGGCAAATTTAGGCATTTTAAACCTATACCATATTTCTTTCATTTAATTGTGCCCCTTTAGATTAGCAATAATTAATTCATTTTGTTGTAGAAGCTGACTCACTTGTCTTTCAATCGGCTCTTGCAACAATCGGGCCAAGTATCGGTGACGCGAAATATGCCTCACTTTTGCTATTATTATCAGTTATTTAGATACTCAGTCCAGTTCAATTCTCTAGAGCGACCTAGTTCTACACACGGTCATTGGAATTTCCTGCACTAAAACAGAGCAAAGAAATCACTTTCTTGCCTTCTCGTGTGAGCGTTCTATTCCGCAATCATTCAGCACGTTTTCTGAATGAAAGGCTCCCCGGAAATACAAGCGAATAGTGTCACAAAACTGTGACAATCGCAACAATCGACAATCGGATTGGTGATTTTGAGTTAATGTTTCTTCTGCAGTCGTTTGTGACCATCATTTCTTTTTGCTTTATCAAAACTTAGGCCCAGGAAGCCGGATCGGGATTTTTCTTTCTGCTCTTTTTCTGAAACTTCAGTGGCTGTAGCGTTTTCCATTTCTATTGTCTTGTCTGTTACCGAGTCGTGGAGAAAGTGCTGGCGCTCACACATAATTAGCGCAGCACGTTGCGCAAGTTTTAACGCTTCCGTCCCGAACTCGATAGCCGAATCGGATTTCAGACCCGCAATTACATTGGCGGATTCCGCCCTACACTGAATGGTAGTCGCAAGCGCTGTTTGGCTGACAAGGGTTGTTACTAACAAAACGGCGGATGCTTTCATTATTATTTCCCTTGAAAAATTTATTTTAGAACCGGCAAAGGTTATCACATCATGAGGGGTGAAAAGAAGCTGGGCCAGACAATTTGAATTTTCTAATTTTTAAAAAAGGGCGGCTTTTTCAGCCGTCCAAAAAGCTCCTGGATTTTGGGGGCCGGCTTGGACTAAACTCACTCGGTGGGGTGGGTTTAGAATTTCACCTTGACGTCTAGCTGGAGGACCTCTTGTTCTACGCCCGTGTCGTCATCTTCTGTAGCGTAGAAGTCTAGGCCAAGAGAAGTCTTCTTGTTGACTTTATAGCCGACCTCGAATTCATGTCCTTTGATGCCTGTGTTCCCATTGAATCGGTCTGAATCAGGTAAGAAGTCAGGTACGGCATTGTGATCGACTTTTGCGTAGACGTATTTTGCTTTCCATGGACCATTTTTCCAATTGAAACCAACTGCGTAGGCAGAGTCTTCGTTAGTGCTAGTTTCAATATTGTTGAAGTAGTCGCCAATCAAAGCGACTTTTCCTCTGCCTATCTTAGTACCTAATTCCCAGCTAAACCCTAAGGCGCCTAGATTATCGTCGGTGTTGGTTCCAGCGGAGTGTTCTTCCCCAATTTCAAACTCACCAAACGTATGGTATTGAGCAGCTACTTTCCCGTACATGTTGCCGTGTTTAAAGTTCTGTCCAACTTGAGCATATATCATGTAGGGGTCATCAGCGTCTCCACCACCTTCGTCTATCACCAAGATTCCGGAGCCTATCCACAATTTGCCCAGTCCATTCTTTAGGCTGTACTTGGTGGAAAACCCTTCCGGGTTAATGTCACCGTCCCACATTACGTCGGTTGCATTCCACAGGTATTTCTTACGTTTAAATTTGCCGCCAATCGCCATCAGATTATCTTTCTTGTACTGAAGATAGGCGTAGTCCATACGGGCGTCTTTCGTTTCGAAAGTGTCATCGAAAGTTTCGTTGGTAGACCGAGGGTCGGCTCCACCAGAAGCCCCACCAATACCAGTTTACCAGTTATCTACTGGTCTACCGATAATACCGAAACGGGCTCTATAGCGACCTCGATTTCGCTCGATCGAGCCTTCGGTATCTTGCCATTCGTACCGCAGCCTAATGTCACCCTTGATCTTGACCTTGGAAGTCCATCCAGTTGTTTTTTTGGCCTTCTCCATTTGCTTAGAGGCGCCAGCAGGCTCGGCTTCGGTCTTAATGTTCTCAATACGTTCTTCGTCTGCCTTTGAAGCATTGACGAGAAGCTCATACTCACTTTGAGTCAGGGTTCCCTTGTCCCTCAGGATCTTTAAAAGGTCCATCATAGACCCGTTAGTACCAAAGGCAGGAGTAGTTGCAATAATTAGCGCCATAACCGTACCAATAATCATACAAATGTTTGATTTCACAGAATCACTCCTTATCAGAAACATAGATTAATTTGATTTAGGTCCAGTTGTTTGCGAAATCGCTAGGAATTTCGGCTACCAAATTCAATAATTAATCAGTACAACAATACCACAACGGTGAAATTTAAGTTTCGAAGATTCTCTTCGGTTTTGGTTCAATCAAAAGGAGTATTACTGCGAATTGAGTCGTTATTGATAGTTACAAGGATGGGCTATGGAAACTAAAGATACAAAACAGACGATCAAACCTATGGTTATTAATGGGCACATAAATGCCGTTTATCCGGCTTTGGCCCTTCTCGCAGGTATGGAACTAGAGCTTTTTAGCTTTTTAGGTGATGCCAACAAAATGGCTGAGGAGTTGGCAACGGAGATGTCAATATCGGTATCTAAATTGAGGCCTTTGCTTTATGCGTTAGTAGCGGCTGGGTTGCTAGAACTTGACGGGGAAAAGTTTTCGAATACTGAAGAGAGCGGGGAGTTTCTTGTAAAAGGCAAGCCCAGATATTTCGGTGATAGCCATAGCACCTACCATGATTTATGGGAGTCTACCTTACTAACGGCGAAGTCCATCAAAATTGGAAAGCCTCAAGCTAAGCACGATTTTAGTGCGATGTCGTCTGAAGAGCTTGAGGGATTTATTATGGGTTTGGATTCCGGTGCTGCAGCGACCGCGAGACGGCTTCATAAAACTTACGACTTTTCCCGATTCTATTCAATTTTGGATGGTGGCGGTGGTTCGGGAGGATTGGCTGTAGAACTTGCTAAACTGTGTTCGGAGTCAACGGCAACAATCATAGATCTTCCAAATGTAGCTTCGATTGCAAGACGTCGCGTATTAAGTAGCGGGTTGGGCAAACGGATAAATGTTATAGAAGATGATCTGACCAAATTGAAAGGTCATAATGACATCTATGATGCCGTTGTTTTAAGGTCACTCATACAAGTTTTAGCTCCAGACGAAGCGGATAGCGTAATTAAAAATATGTCTAAAATTCTACGTCGTTTTGGCGAAGCTTTCGTCGTTGGCAGAGTCCTCGAAGACAATCGTCTCGGTCCTCTAGAGGCGGTTGCCGCTAATGTAATGTTTTTAAATGTCTACGACAGTGGGCAGGCCTATACTGTCAGTGAATATGAGAGATGGTTCGAGAGGCACGGCCTTATGCTAAATGATAAAAAATCTCTTGCAGGAGGTTACATGATGATTCAGTTTATCAAGAGCTAAAATTTTTAGTTCGATGTTTATCTATTAATGGATTATGCTCGTTTAGGATTAACCAAGATCGTGTCTTTAGCGTAGTACTCTGTTTGGAGACATTTTTCTTAATTATCGTTGTCTAAAGGGATTGTATTGTATTGGTTATGAGAAAAAAATTGCTGCGATTAGTTCCGGCATAGCAGGGTTGACAGGGACTTCGGGGATGTCGTGCTCACATAATGTGATCCTGTTTGAGGCAAACAATTATCTTGGCGGCTACGCCAATACTGTAACCATTGAGGGTGAATGTGATATTCCCATCTTTATTATGGTAGTAAGTTTCCCTTGTGCCGTCATTTTGGGGGAATTCCCGTTAAGGAGGTCCTTGCTGATATTTCGATCCAGTTTCCATCTGGATCCAACGCAAAGCCAACTCTTGCGATTTTTCCGACAGATATGGGGCTCATTCCAATTCGCCCTCCTAGTCTTTTTATTTCGGAGCAAGTTTTATCCGCGTCAAAAACTTGGATTGTAAGATACCTAAACCCTTCCCCGACAAACGTAGACGTTTGACTGCCCCCGATGCCTTTTTCTAAAAAAAGAAGGCTATCTCCACATCTAACAGTATTAGGTCCCGCAGGCTCTAGTCCTAATACCTTAGTGTAGTAGTCCTTAAGTCGGGTCGTATTGTTTGATAGCACAGTAATCGCTATGCCATCGATTTGATCTGTTCCTTTTGGGACTATCCGTACAAATTCCTTACTACTGGTGATGTATTCGATTTCTTTGTCTATATCTCTGGCAATTGCTAGTCCTTGGTACCCGGAAGGAGCATCTAACGAATGAATCAACTGTTCGTGAAAATGATTCACTTTGATAACTGAACCGTTCGCGTCATGCCGATGTTGGGTAGTAGGTGCCGGTACTACCGGTGCCTCGAGATGTAAACTGTGGTCAAATTTCAACCCAACTGTTGATTGCCAAAAATTTAGATCAGAATCGATATTAGTGGCAAATAACCCTAGGTCTATGTGTCTTTTTGCTAGTTCCATTTTTTAAAATCTGTCAAAGTAAATCAAGGGCGTCGTTATCTATGGCTTGATATATACTGTCTTCTACCATTTTTAAAAACAAAGCGTCACCTCTTTCGGTTTGCTCGACGATGACAGTAGCTGCAATTGCGACAACAGCGGCCGCGAGAGAATAATGGCGATAGTCGAGTAATAGTTCGTCCAATTCGTAGTTTCTAACGCCGTTTTTCAATAGTATCTGATGATATTCTTGAAGAAGATCATGCTCTACTGCTATTCTATTTTCCCTAGATAGAGCACTTCCTATGAAGTAGGCGGCGTCCATACCAGCGCCCAGATAATTGCTAGTCTGCCAATCGACCACACTTATTTTGTTACCTAAAAAAAGCATATTGTCGACCCTAAAGTCATTGTGAGAAAAACATCTGTTTTTTGTTCTAGGCATGTTCCAGATTTCATGACGAGAAACAAATTTCTCGCAGGCTTGAATAACTAGAGGGTCAAGTTTAGCGCTATAACAGGATTTAAAATGACTCCAAGAATCCTCTACTAATTCAGTGGTATAGAAACCCTGAGCACCGGAAGGAATGTATAGCCACTGTTGCTTTTCAAGTTCTCTATTATTCCAGAATGCTGAATGCAGGAGGGCGGCTTCTTTCAGGCCAATCCTTACGGTTTCGATTGAGCAACCAGTCATGTGGTCACCCTGTTTTGCGGGATATAGATCCTCTAAAATCAATACAAAATTATTTTGACCATCAAGTTGCGCGTATAGGGGTTTAGGTGTACTTATTTGACTACGTTCGGCCAATTCCTTATAAAACATCACCTCTGCTTTATAAAAGCCCATATCTCTCCCAGTATTAGCAGCGGTCAGGTCGTCCGACGGGAATTTGCCTATCAACGTCGCCGGACAGTTTTTATTAGGCGATTCGTATTTCAGATGAAATCGTCTGGTTTCCCCTAACTGGCCGGTTCCAACTTTTTCGATAGTGAAATCCTTCACATCGACGTTGTAGCTGTTCCTTTGCAAGACTTCCGTAAGCCAGGTCGCAGATATTTGAGAATACTTTAAGACCAGTTTGGCTCTCCTCTCTCATTTTGAGTGCGCAGAGATTATTGTTTGGTACCCCAAACTTTACCACAAAAAGTAATTTTAGAAGACTAACATGATGAGACACTGTAAGCGCGATTTTAATCCCTGTGGCGAATTATCATTACTAGCGCTAGCGTCTATACAAGAGAACATTAATTTGAAGAGTGCGCTTGATAGTGGCACCGAGTGTTTTCCTAAAAGTGTTTATCAGTCTACAACAAAAGTCAGGACATCTTTATTTGTAACTTGGTATAATGAGGCTTTAAAAAAACAGAAGTTGAAAATAATGGATAGCTTAAATCTTTGGATAGCTCTGTTTGTTTTTCTAGGTAGCGTGCTAAGTGTATCAGCCGCCGCCTTATATCTCCTTCTCCCCGAAAGCGTTCGTGTTAGGTCTATTGACTATCTTGTTAGCCTAGCCATTGGAATGCTTTTGGGCACGGCTTTCTTACATCTTCTTCCGGAGGCGTTGCAGCGGAATGATGTAGATATTCACTCTATTATGAGCGTCTTGTTGGTTGCGATTTTAATCTTTTTTGTTCTAGAAAAAACGCTAATTTGGCGACATAATCATTCTCATGGAACGGTTTCCGATGACCTTTCGCAGCCGGGAGATAACCATGACGCTTCAGCGACAATCATTTTGCTCGGGGATTCTTTCCACAATTTCTTGGATGGCATATTGATAGCTACCGCTTTTTTTGCAGATTTCAAACTAGGGGTCGTGACGGCAGTAACCGTAATCGCACACGAGATTCCGCAAGAACTAGGTGACTTTGCGATTCTGATACGCGCGGGGTATTCGAGGTTGAAAGCACTCTTTTTTAATGTTCTGTCTTCTTGTGCAATGTTTTTGGGCGCGGGGGCCGCTTTTCTGTTTCAAGGGTTGATAGAAGTGTATACACCATACCTACTAGTTTTTGCGGCTAGTTCTTTCATTTATGTGGCAATGTCGGATTTAATACCCGCAATGAATCGACGAGCGAGAACGAAAGATTTGATTTCTCAAGTGCTTCTTATAAGTGCCGGTGTTGTATTTGTCTGGCATCAAGTGAATTGAATTAATGCTGTTAATCAATTAGAAAGTCTGCATCTACGGTCTAGGGCGGAGACACGATGGCAAGAAATTTGAGTATTTGGGAGCCTTCGTTTGAAATCAATTGGTTAATTAAAGGAGGAATAAAAACGAGGTCTCCTTTGACGACTTCCGCGGACTCATAACCTATCGTCACAAAGCCAACTCCTTCTATGATGTAGTAAATTTCAGTATGGGTCAGAGAGTGATTTTTTGTACGACTATGTGGTTTGATCTCTGCGAAAGCGAAAGAGTATGGAATCTGAACGTTGTCATTTTTAGGATGAAGGATTTCGCAAATATTACAACCGTCATTCGCGGCGTAGGAAATTTTATTTTTCGCGTATTTTATTAGCATCTTGTCGTTCACAGTGGTAATTTTGATGGTTCGCAGGTGAATCAATATTCTGTAGCGAGGTGGTTGCCATATCATATACAAAAGTAAAACGATTGGCCTTAGGGCTCCTGACCGATCATTCAGAAAAAATAACCTATAAAAATTTGTCGGGCTCAGATCGAATAATAGATATTTATGAAGCGTACGACGTGCAAAATGAATTTGTTGCGATGCGAAAAAAACGAGAAAATGACGTGATAGCGGGTTACAAAGTTGGCTTAACATCGAACCGCATGCAAAATTTACTTGGTATAGACAGTCCTATCGCAGGAGCAGTCTTGAAAAAAACGGTATTCAATACGGGCAAATCGGTAACAAGAAAAAGCTACGGTAGAGTCGGTCTTGAATGCGAAATTATAGTTATGATGGACAGCGATTTACCACCGCTGCCAGGAGATAAATACTCGTTCGAGGATATTGAAGCTGCAGTTGCTAGCGTGTCTCCGGGTTTCGAAATAATTGACGATAGAGAGGCGGATTATCGAGATATCGATGTGCTGTCACTCATCGCTGACAATTCTTGGAATGAGGGGCTCGTTGTTGGTGAAAATGTAAGTAGCTGGGGCGATTTAGCTCAAGCGGAAGGAAGATTAGAGAGAAACGGGAAATTTCTCGATGTTGGGAAGGGAGCCGATGTTCTAGGCCATCCTTTTTGTTCCGTACAATGGCTGGCGAATACTTTGAGGGTACGCGGGCTGAAAAAGGGCGATTGCGTGGCGACCGGGAGTATTATACCAACCATTTTCCCGGGAGAGGAAGGAGCTTATTGTTTCCATATCTCGGGTGTCGGATCTGTTACTGTTCAGGTGCGGTGAAAGACTGAAGATCGCTATGCGCGCAGGAGGTAATTTTGGATAAAAAAGTTTGTGTCGTAACCGGAGTAGGCCCAGGTACGGGAGCCGCTCTCGTTAAAAAATTTGCCGGAGCAGGGTATTCGGTGGCCATGGTGGCAAGGAATCAAGAGCGTTTAACTCGTATTTCGGAAGAGGAGCCTCTCGCGAGACCTTTTCCCTGTGATATAAGTGACGAGTCCGCTGTGAATGCGGTAGCCAGATCGATTGTTTCGGAATTGGGGGATCCTGATGTGATTTTTCATAACGCTGTGAGAGGGACCTTCGGGACGTTTCTAGAAGTTTTACCTAAAGACTTGGAAGAAAATTTCAAAGTTAACACTATGGGTCTCTTATATCTGTCCCGGGCATTTGCTCCGAGGATGATCGAGAGAGGGGAGGGGGTCATTATGGCAAGTGGGAATACTGCGGCCCTCAGGGGCAGGCCAAGGTTCGCGGCTTTTGCACCCACTAAGGCTGCTCAGCGTATACTATGTGAATCGTTGGCACGAGAGCTTGGACCAAAAGGAATTCACGTAGCCTACCTGGTGATAGATGCCGTCATTGATCTTGATTGGACGAGAAAAATGTTTGCCGATAAGAGCGATGATTTCTTTATAAGCCCTCATTCTATTGCTGAAACAGCGTACCAGGTTGCTCACCAAGAGCGATCGGCCTGGTCTTTCAATGTCGAAGTTCGCCCTTTTTGTGAGGAATGGTAGCTACTAAAATTTAGGCCAATTCACCAGGCGCGTTTCAGTAAAGAAAGTATAACGGACGAGTCCTTTATGGGTTTTGGGTTGGTACTTATCCAATGATCCAACATAGATTCTTGGGCTATGGTTTCTAGTAAATTTTCTGGGACACCAGCGTCCCTAAGTCGGTAGGGAAGAGAGAGTGTTGCCACTAAATTTTTAACCAAGTTCGAAAGCGGTTCGTCGGGTTTACCCATTGCCTCGGCCAACGATTTTTGTCTAGCCTTATTTACTCCAAAATTAAACGATAGGACGTGAGGAAGCATTACACAAGAGGTCTCTCCGTGCGGCATCCCGGCCGTTCCACCCAGCACATGCCCAATGCCGTGACTTGCCCCTAAATCTACCCCAGTTGAAACACCTTGTACTGATAGCCAGGAGCCTATTTGACAGTTGAGACGGCTTTCTAGAGAAGTATTCCGTTTTGCCACAGGCAAGGCGCTAGCTAACATTCGCAAGGCATGTAGAGCTAAAGCTTCAGAAGGAGGCGTAACGTTAACAGAACACCACGTTTCTATGGCATGGTCTACTGCCCGGATACCAGTGCTGAAAAATAACGCGTCTGGAGTTTCAGTGGTCATGAGAGGATCGAGTATGACTGTTTCCGGAGCGATACCGGGATGCCAAAACACCTCCTTTCTCGGTATAGTTTCGTCCGTTATGCCGGCAAAGCTCGTAAATTCTCCCGCCGATAAAGTAGTCGGGATCGCGACGAAGGGTACTTTGGGGCTCTTTAGCTGTTCGGGTGATTTTAGTAAATTATAATCGTGTTCATTGAGATCGTTGGCGTGAACTAAGCAAGCCACCTTTGCAGTATCGCAGACCGAACCTCCGCCGAAAGCTACGACCAAATCAATGGAGTTTTTTCTGATCGCTTTATTAACCCTCTGGACATCACTTTGAGGAGAATGAGCCTTAAGACCCATCAGTTTATATAAAGAAAAGTTGTTCAATACAACGAGTATTTTTTCAGATAAATCACTACCTGATAATGAAGAATTTGTAACGAAAAGGATATTTTGAGCATCTTTCGCGCGACAGATTTCAAGCAGGGTTTCCTTTAATTCACGACCATAATAAACATTCTGTCTAGCGGGCGGATAATAATGACCAGTAGGTTTCATAGTTTTCTGCTTCCCGGTTTTATTGAATTTAGAAAAAAGTTTTATCTGCGAGTAGAATACTATAAGTTCTTATCGGAGATCGATTCCAACTCTTTATCATCAGAGGAGATTATTATGTTGCTGCTGGAAGGAATAAAGGTTTTAGATTTTACGCAATATTTGGCGGGACCGACAGTTGGCCGTTTGATGGCGGAGATGGGCGCTGAAATCATTAAAATCGAAATAGCTCCAAATGGTGACGCTTCTCGTGGGATTCCGATGGTAAAAGAACCCGGAAGAAGCGGTTATTTCATTCAGCAGAATCGGGGCAAGAAAAGTTTATGCCTTGATTTGCAGAAAGAAGAAGCTCGAGAAATAGTTCATCAACTGATAAGAAAGGTAGACGTGATTGTAGAAAATTTCGGACCTGGTGTGATGGAGAAAAGAGGTTGGGATTGGGCCCAGGTTAAGGAAATTAATCCAGGAGTAGTCATGGCTTCTATATCAGCCTACGGGCGCGAAAGTACGTTGTCGCATAAAACTGGTTATGATTGGGCTGCCCAAGCGTTTTCAGGTTTAATGCATATGAACGGCGAAAAGGATGGCCCTCCGCTACCTGTCGGTATCGGCATCGCTGATATTGGAAGCGGAGTTCACGCTTTTTCGGCTATTGGGTACGCTTTGTTTCATAAAGGGAGAACTGGGAAAGGACAATGGTTAGATATTAGTATGGTGGATTGCATGTTCCACATGCATGATGTGTCTTTACAAGGATATTCGTTGACGAAAGGGGAATGGAGGCCATTTAGGCAAGGTGCCCATCACGAGTTGATCGCTCCTTTTGGGGTATTCCGAGGGCCATCCGGTTACATCGTTATTATGTCTTTGCAACCGCAGTGGGGAAACGTGTGCGATGCCATTGGTCGCCCGGAGTTAAAAAATGATCAGAGATACGCGGCAGGGGTTGATCGAGGGAAGAAACAAAAGGAAATTATTGAAATGATAGAAGAATGGATGAAGTTGTTTCCCGATAACGATGCCGTGATGAAGCATTTAGAAGAGTATAGAGTTCCATGTGCTCCGGTCATGGATCCGGTGGACACGATCGACGATCCTTATTTCAAGTCGCGAGATATGATCAACAATATAGTTGATCCTGTTCTCGGACCATTAATTATTCCGGGCTTTCCGTTGAAATTTTCTGAGCAGAACGAAAAGTTGGATTTGAAGGCGCCCACTCTGGGTGAGCACAATGAGGAAGTTCTAGTATCTACTCTTGGTTACTGCTCTGAGGATGTAAGCCAATTGGAGAAAGATGAGGTTCTTTTTTCTAAAAATGTTTAAATAAAAATTAGAGGGTTTGAGATGCGATCACTTTTTGATCTAACTGGTAAGGTTGCGGTTATTACGGGTTCAAGCAAAGGGATTGGGCGCGCCATGGCACAAGAGATGGCACGTCACGGTGCGACGGTCGTTATATCTAGTAGAAAAGCGGATAATTGCGAAGAGGTTGCTAGAAAAATAAATGTCGAGTTAGCCGAAGAAACTGGAAGAGCCGTAGCCATACCGGTGAATATTGGTGATAAGAATGGTGTAGAGAGCCTCATATCTGAAGTAAAAAATAAACTAGGAAGTATTGATGTTTTGATTTGTAATGCGGCGGTGAATCCTGCTTATGGTTCTATGACGGAACTACAAGACTCTGCGTTCAAAAAAATTCTAGATGTCAACATAATGTCTAATCATTGGCTGTGTCAGCTTGTGATACCTGATATGAAACGACGAAAGGATGGAGTGATTGTTGTAGTTTCTTCGATTGGCGGCCTCAAAGGTCATGAGAAACTCGGCGCGTATTGCATATCGAAAGCAGCTGACCTCCAACTCGTCCGTAATCTGGCTACCGAATTAGGTCCTTTCAATATAAGAGTTAACGCGGTTTCACCAGGATTGGTGAGAACTGACTTTGCCAAAGCGCTTTGGGAGAACCCCGATACATTGGAAAAGCGTACTCGATTTGATCCGTTGAGAAGAATAGGAGAACCGGAAGAGTTGGCCGGGATCGGTGTGTATTTATCATCCCGTGCAGGGAGTTTTACGACTGGTCAAAACTTCATTATCGACGGGGGTAGTACTATCGTTTGACTACTTCACGACAGATCGAATCCCTCGTAATCATTATCGGCAACAAACCTGCATTTTTCTGCATAAGGAGGATATCCCCCTACGTACGGCATAAATTGACGAGTTTTTCCTGGGATATTGGCACCTAAATACCAAGAGTTACAAAAAGGATAAACAGTTAAATCTGCCACCTCGTTGACATGCTTTCCCCAGGCTTCTTCCGCTTGTTTTGCGGCTTCTATTTTAGAGAATCCATGCTTTTCCATCCAGATAATGCAATCTGAAATCCATTCTACATGTTGTTGAATCGAGACTAGCATATTAGTTAGGACGGAAGGACTTCCAGGTCCCGCTATATGAAATAAATTAGGAAAACCTGACATTCCCAGTCCGAGATATGTTTTCGGGCCTTCTTTCCATTTCTCCTTCAAGCTGACACCATTCCGCCCTACAATTTTTATTTTATCGAGTGCACCAGTCATTGCATCGAATCCAGTCGCAAAAACCAAGGCATCTAGTTTAAAATCTTTACCGTTCGAAAGAACTAGGCCATCGGAAACAAGACATTGTATCGGTTCATCCTTCACGTCAACGAGCGAAACGTTATCCTGATTGAAAGTTTGATAATAGCCAGTATCGGCACATAAACGCTTACAGCCGACATAATGGTCAGGCATTAGTTTCGACGCTATTTCTGGGTTTTTGACTATCGATTTTATCTTTGTGCGAATGAAATCCGCAGCAGTTTCGTTAGCCTCTTTGTCGAATAAAAGATCTGAAAAAGCTCCGAGAAACATGAGCCCACCGTCCTGCCACCTACGTTCATATTCAACCAGAAGCTCTTCTTTACTGGCTTCTTTCGCTTTGCCTTCGTTCACTTTTAAATCATACGCGAACGGTTTTTGTGCCCACTTTTTTCGGTGTTCTTTGTAATTAGCTTTGATTTCATGGTCGAGCGTCGCATCTATCACATGATTTTCAGCAGGCACAGAAAAACTAGGAGTCCTTTGGAAGACATACAGATGTTCGGCTTCTTTCGCTATTTCTGGAATCGATTGGATAGCGGAAGAACCGGTACCGATAATACCGACTCTTTTCCCACTAAAGTCTACTTCGGACTTGGGCCAACGGCCAGTATGATACGTTTCACCTTTGTAAGTATCCAGACCAGTGAAACTCGGTGAGTTAGTTGACGATAGACACCCGGTAGCCATAATGCAAAATCTTGATTCAACTTTCTCCGCGCCCATGTTTAGAGTCCAAGCCTCCTTCTTATCGTCGTACCTAGCGCCAGTGACTCGTGTAGATAATTGAATATCTTTCATCAAGTCGAATCTTTCAGCGACGTGTTTGATGTATCTTAGGATATCCTTTTGGGCGGAATAGCGTTCTGGCCAATTCCACTCCTGTTGTAGTTCATTGTCGAAAGCGTAAGAGTACTGTAGGGAAGGGACGTCGCATCTGGCTCCAGGATACCGATTCCAAAACCATGTTCCTCCTATTCCATCGCCAGCTTCATACAGGCGAGTGCTGAGTCCAGCCTGCCGTAATTTCAATAGCATATACAGTCCGGAAAATCCGGCCCCCACGATCACCGCGTCAAATTTGGAATGCTTTACCTCTTCCTCCACTCTCGTTCCTCCGCTTAAATCGAATACTTTCTAGATTTCGGGAAAGTAACAATCAGGAAAAAATATGTCAATTCTAGGTGGAAACAAACATAATGTTAGTTTGTCGGACCAAGTACCCGACTTAAAAATTCTACCACGCTTTTAGCAAAGATATCATTTCTGTCGCCGGCTACCATATGGGCTGCATCCGTGACATTAACGTACTCAGCATGAGCGCAAAGGCCTAAAAATTCTTGAGCGCCACCTTCGCTCAAAACATCGGATAGGCCTCCCCTCACTAGTAAGGTGGGAATGGTTAGATTTTTAGCGCAAGAGGTGAGGCGGGTTCCTCTATCTTCAAGGTTCCTACGTATTTCCATGAATTTAGGATCCCAATGCCATCGAAATTTCCCGTCTTCGTATAAGCGTACATTTTTTGCTAGTCCGGAAATATCTTCTGGTCTTTCCCTGTGAGGTTGATAGCTGCTTATTAGGTCAGCGACTTCTTCTAGGCTTTTAAAACCGTCCGGCCTGGCTCGCATAAATTCACCTATTCGCTTCACACCTTCCAATTCTATTCGAGGTGCTATATCAACCAAAACTAAAGTTTTGATTGGGATTTTTTTCTCCCCAGCGGCCACAAGTCCCGTTCCTCCACCCATTGAAGCTCCCACGATAGCGGAAGCTTCCGTACCGATTTGTCGTGTGATTTCGGCCAGATCTTCTACCATCACATCTTGATCGTAAGTCCCTTCTTTCGACCAGTCGGAGTCACCGTGTCCTCGTGCATCCAGGGCTACGGAGAAAAAACCGTTCTCGGATAGGATAATTCCCGTGTTTTTCCAGGCATGGCGTGTTTGACCCCCTCCGTGAAGAAGAAATACAAGAGGATCGTCTGGATTCCCCCAACTGTCACCGGCTATTGTCATCCCACTAGAAGTTTCCCAACGATGTTTAGGATTCGGTGTTGCTGGAAGTCTTTTACCTTGTGACAAAATTTACTCATCTCCCTAACCGTAGAGGTTGTTTGTGAAGTTATCTAAATTGCCTATATCAAATGAAGGGCCTTTTGGTGGTCGTTATTATACAATACGAAGGTACCAGCATTTTAGTAATCCTAGATCAAAATGTAATAACGTTAGGTGACTGATTGGCTCAAGAAGAAACTACAGGTATTGTTAGCGGATTAGTGTTTTTATGGATGTGAAAACGTCAGAGCAGGAGCTAAAGTTTGCTTTAAAAAAGCGAAGGAACCAAGTGCTCGCTGGGGCCGAGAAACGACTGGACGGTCGTAACGATGGCAGGACGATAGTTAAATATATCTCAGCGTCGGTCGATGAGATTCTGTCCCTAGGCTGGGACTATTTCTCGGAGGAAAATCGGTCGCAGGTCGATGTGGTGGGCGTTGGTGGTTACGGGCGCGCTGAGTTATGTCCTTTTTCTGACTGGGATATTCTATTTTTAGTGCCCGATCGATGTGATTCTTCGGCGCTTGAATCTATATCAAAATTCACTCAACTCATATGGGATGTCGGAGGAAATCTAGGTCATTCAGTGAGAACGGTAAGCGAAGCGAAGAAGTTTTTCAACCAAGACCACCATGCCCGGACTGCTTTTCTTGAATCGAGATTAATCATGGGTAAGGGAGTTCTCTACCACAGGTTGTGTTCTTCCGAATCTGCGAGTAGTTGGGATAAGAGCCGTCGCTCAGAATTTTGTCGGGATAAGATAGAGGAATGTCTTGATAGACATCAAAAGTTAGGTAACACGGCTTTCTGTATGGAACCCGATTGTAAAAATGGTAAAGGTGCTCTTAGGGACGTAAGCACTATATTCTGGTTGTCAATGGCTTGGTACAAGGTTCCAGCCGCTCGGCAGCTTATAGATGATGGTGTCGTATCTAACGAAGAATTCAGTGCTTTTGTGAAGGCTAGAGATTTTCTTTGGCGAGTTAGAACGGGGCTACACCTCATAGCAGGACGTGAAAGCGACCGACTAATTTTTCAGTATCAATTAGAGTTAGCGAAGAGATTTAGGTATAGAGATAACGCGAAAAACGGTGCTGTGGAACGGTTTTTAAAAAAATATTTTCTCAATGTCCGAACAATCGCAGATTTATCGGATATTTTTTTATTACATTTTAAGGAATTGATCGATCCTCCGAAGAGTTTTGTAAGACAGCGAGCCAGTCGATATGGATTTATCGTTCGAGGCGGCACGATAGAAGTCGCCGACGAACTAGAATTCAGTTCTGACCCTTTGAACCTTTTACGGATTTTTAAGGAGGCCCAAGATAGCGGATGCGGATTGGGTAGTAGAATTTTACGGATCGTTAGGAAGAATGCGAAGCTCTTGGCAGGACCCTTCAGATTGAAAAAAGAAGCAAGTGTGGTTTTTTTAGATATTTTAAGATCTCCTGAAGGGGTGCCGAAGATCTTGCGTCAGATGCATGAAACTGGAGTATTGGGCCAATTCTGTCCCGACTTTAGACGGATTACGGGTCATGGGCAGTTCGATAGATATCATCATTACACGGTCGACGCGCATACCATAGCAGCCGTGTCCTATTTGAGAGAACTTAGTTTAATTTATAACGGCAACCCCTCCATGGTTTTTGCTGCCTCCCTAATGAAGAGCCTCGATCGTCCAGAGCTTCTGTATATTGCGGTGATTTACCATGATATCGCAAAAGGGATGGGAGGTGACCATTCCGAGATAGGTGCCACGTTAGCGAAAAAGTTTTGCGCTAGGCTTGGGATTTCACTGCATGACGCAGATTTTGTGGCGTGGTTAGTTTTGCATCATCTCAGGCTCTCAAAAACGGCGCAGCACTATAATCTCAGCGACCTGAGTGTCATAGAAGAATTCAGTCGGTTTGTAGGTGATAGGCAACATTTAATTTACTTATTCTTACTCACATTGGTAGACGTCTACGCCGTAGGTCCTGGTACTTTGACGGACTGGAAATTACATCTGTTCGTGCAGTTGTTTCATGCCACGGACGATTTTCTGAGAACGGGCCGTATGGATGTGTCTAATCAACTCGATAGGATAACCTCTAGGAAGAACGCTGCTTTGCTATTAGCTCCGCCTATCGAGCGCTCTTTGATCGAAAAACGGATGGTTATCTTGTCTGACACTTTGTCTTTGCATCTTTCACCTGAGTCAATCTTGTCGGTATGTCGATTGCTCGAGGAACAGTTTGGGGTCGATATTAAGTTGGAGGAGGAAAAAGGATACACCAGGGTCCTCGCTTGGGGGTTGGATCGAAAAGGTCTGTTAGCATCCTT
>CAZXQY010000026.1:0-28784 GCA_964642505.1 uncultured Gammaproteobacteria bacterium
ATGTATGACCTTGCGCTGGAAACAGCTAAAAATCCGGTAAAGGGGCGATTTTCGGGCGTACCGTTCCTACTCAAAGATATAACCTCCCATTTTCAGGGGACACCGACGACCAGTGGCAGCAGATTTTTATCAAACGTTTCCCCGTCGAATTACGATTCGGAGATAGTAAAACGATTTAAGCGAGCCGGCCTAATCACCGTCGGTAAAACTAATACCCCCGAATTCGCTTTAGCTGCTACGACCGAACCTGCACTACGAGGAGCAACCTGTAATCCATGGAATTTGAATCATACTACTGGCGGCTCTAGTGGCGGCAGCGCCGCCGCCGTGGCCGCCAGAATCGTACCAATAGGTCATGGTGGAGATGGTGGGGGCTCTCTAAGAATGCCCGGTTCTTGTTGTGGAATAGTCGGCTTCAAACCTTCAAGGATGTTGATACCTCACGGACCAGATGCGAGCCAGATTTGGGAAGCCTGTTGTGGGGAATTCGTGATGACACGGACCGTGAGAGATACAGCGGTTATGTTAGATAACGTTGCCGGCCAAGATATCGGAGCTTACTATTCTGCGCCGGCTATTGAAAGATCTTTTGAGGAGGAGTTAGGACGTGAACCTACGAAGCTAAAGATAGCATGGTCTGCAGTAGGACCGGACGCTCACGACACACATCCCGACTGCGTAGACGCAGTAGAACATGCGGCCCAATTGTGCTCCGATCTGGGCCACCATGTAGAAGAAGCCGTCCCCCAAATACCGGAAAATTTGCGCGAAACAGTAGGTGATGCATTCCTTAATCTAATAGCTATAGAAACGGCGGGGGATATCCAAGTCTTCTCGGAACTTATCGGTAGAAAAGCAACCGACGAGGACATTGAACCTGCGGTTTGGTCTTTCGCAGCCCATGGACAGAAATTTTCAGGAATCGATGCACTACGATTTAGGCGCACCCTGCACTCTACCGCACGGGCGATTGGTCCCTTTTTTGAGAAATACGATGTTTATCTTTCGCCGACTCTTGCCAAACCACCTGTACCTCTCGGTAACATAGATATGAGCGTCCCGAACTGGGAAACTTTTTTTGGCAATATGTTTGAATTTATGCCTTTTACCTCTCTATTCAATATCACTGGCTCCGCAGGAGTTTCTCTACCGTTATGGTGGAACGAAAGCGGATTACCTATCGGTTGTCAATTCGTCACTCGGATGGGAAGAGATGGCCTTTTAATAAACTTATCCAGTCAAATCGAAAAAGCTCATTCTTGGCACAATAAAAAACCGACCTTATAAGACCAAACATCGAACTGAGAATTTGAGAGAATAATGAGTAACACTAAATACGGACTAACTTTATCCAATCGAAGCGTCGTGTTGGGAATGTCCACTATAGACTCAATGCTAGACCAAGCCAGGGAGGCTGACAAATCTTCCGTCTGGGATTCCGTTTGGCTGGGAGATTCCATTTTGGCGAAACCTCGTTTAGACGCAATGGTCGCTCTAGGTGGAATCGCATCTGTCACCAATCGTGTGAAATTAGGCGTAGGCTGTATGGCTAGCACCCCTCTGAGGAATGCTTTGTTATTAGCGTACCAGTGGTCAAGCCTAGATTATCTAAGTAACGGACGAACGATTTTCGTGGCGTGTCAGGGCCAAAAGGAAGCTGGCGGTGGTCTGTTTGAGGAAGAATTTGCGGCCTTCGGTATTGATCCCGCCTCCAAAAGTGAAAGGATGGAAGAAGCGATAAAAATTATGCGCCAAATCTCAATGGAGGAAAAAGCCAGCTTTCATGGGAAATTTCACTCCTTTGATAACATTACTATCCTACCTCGACCAATTCAAAACCCACTTCCAATTTGGGTCACCGCTAATCCGAACGATGCTTTTCCCAAATTAAAGGAATCAGCTTTACGACGAGTTGCTCGGTTAGGTGACGGCTGGATGACTACAGCCAACACAGTAACGTCTCTAGAGGAAAACCTACAAGATATTTATCGTTATGCGGAAGAAGAGAATAGAAGTCTTCCAGAAAATTTCGAGATAGGCCTGTATTATAACGTGCATGTGACTCCTGATCGGGGAAAAGCTATAACCACGGTTAAAAATTACTTAATGGATTATTATGGTGTTGAATACCCGAGAGACTTCCTAGAGCGGTGGGTCGCCATAGGTTGTCCCAGTCGTTGCATCGACGAAATCCAAAAATTTAGTAGCGCTGGGGCTACTACTATTACTCTTCGACTAATAGGTTACGACGAACAAAGCCAGTTCGAACGCGTTACTACCGAAGTCCTACCAAAATTAGTCAAATGATAACCCGTTTCGATCATGTGGTCATCGGCGTCCGAAATATTGAAGACGCTATGGAATCTTTTTCGGATTTGGGATTCGATGTTGTTGAAGGAGGTCGCCACCCGTTGCTAGGTACACGTAACGCCATAGTACGGTTCGGCTTAGATTACCTCGAGCTACTTGGGGTAGAGAACCAATTGCAAGCCCAAAAAAGTGGCACCTTCGGCGCTGAGTTAGTCGACTTTTTAGTCAAAGGATCTGGCCTTGTCGGTTTCGTACTGGCTAGCAACCACTTAGAGCATGAGGCCGAAAGAATGCAAAAAAAAGAAATAGAATATAGTGGTCCCTTCGCGATGGATAGAGAAAGACTAGACGGCACCTCCATCGGCTGGCGACTTGTCGTCCCAGGCCTCTCACCTTGGAGAAAACCATGGCCATTTTTAATTGAATGGGAGGCAGAAGATAAAGAACGGTTGAAACTAGAACGTGCGGGCACCCATAGCAACGAATGCGAGAAAGTTCTAGGCATAGATCTATTAGTTGGAAATCTGGCTCTTGCACGTCTGTTTTACGAAGATGGGCTTGGTTTGCAAGCCTCTAGCGGCATCGGTGCCGAAGAAATGGCTGAAAGTTGCTCAGTTGTCTACGAAATCGGTAATTTCTCGTTGAACGTTAAGTTACCGTCAAACGAAGAGGAGGAATTAGAATTTGAAAGACTTGGACCAGGTCCTTTCCGCCTGCTTTTAGGCCCGAAGTCTCTGTCAGACTCATTCCGCTACAACGGAAAAGATGAAAGCCTGAGTCTATTGGAATTTGATATAATTACCGCATTGGGAGCTAGAATAGCTTTGGTGATCGACTGACCAAAATATTCCTTTGTCGTGGCTGTGAAATGGTTGTTATTGCGGCAGATTCGCCTTGAAATCAGCGTCTGTTCAGTAGGAGGACATCATGTCAATTCAAGAAGCAAAATATATAAATATCGATGAAGTCAGTGGGTTGGGATTCGACCCCAAACGTTTAGCGAGAGTCGTAGAAAAAGTAAAGAATGATATCGGCACAAGAAAATGCCACGGAACCTCCATGATAGTTGCCCGTCATGGAACTAAAGTTCTCGATATAACTGAGGGATACTCCGAACTATCCTCCCAGACAAAACTTAGTTCGAACTCGGTATTCGCTACCATGTCAGTGGCTAAGCAATTCACTAATGTCCTAGCATTGTCGTTAGTAGAGAAAGGACTTTTAAGTTTGCATGCTCCAATCTGCGAACTTATCCCAGATTTCGCCACTTTAGGAAAAGAAAAAGTTAACCTCTATCACCTACTGACTCACACAAGTGGAATAATGTCGGCTATCCCTCCTGTTGCCCCAGACGTGCTAACCAATATCGAAAAATTAGTCGACTTTGCCTGCCAACTACCCCTAGAAAATCAACCCGGAGAACGAGTTAATTATTCCATACTTCTAGGCCATAGTATTATCGCTGCGCTTTGCCTAAAAGCTGACGGCCAAGCAAGATCATATGCTCAGATGCTGAACGAAGAACTATTTCAACCTTTAAGAATGAGAGATACTAATCTTGGACCAAGAGAAGATCTAATGTCTCGTCTGTGCCCAGTCAAAGTATCATACAAAGATATTCCGGCTTTACTGCCACCCGAAGCCGTTGAAGGATTAGGTGATATCTTAGCCACGCCAGGTTGCGAGCTACCAGGGGGAGGGGGTATATCAACCGTGGAAGACGTTCATCGATTCGCAGAAATGCTTCGGAGAGGAGGAGAACTAGAAGGAGCCCGTATTCTTTCTCCCGCGATGATAGATTTTTGCATTCAAAACCATACCGGAAATCAACGAAATATCCTCTTTGACATGTGGACTGGCACAAGGAATTGGCAGTTTTATCCGGCGAACCTTGGTGTTGGTTTTTTCGTGCGTGGGGAAGGAAATCTTCCAGGTTTATTTAGCGTAATGAACTCATCCCGGACTTTTGGAGGATTTGGAGCAGGGTCTACTGGATTCACGGTCGATCCCGAAAGAGATTTGACGTTATCTTTTTTCTCCACGGGCCTAATGGAAGATAGCTACCATTTCGAAAGGATGGGTGCAATCGCGAGTTTAATAGTCGCCTCTATTACCGACTAGGCAGCCGTGTTAAGTCCGCTCTAGACAGGTAAAAAACCTAAGCAAAAACTTTGCTAGACATGAAAAGACTCTGGTTCGGAGCTATATACTCTTTTATTTTTCCTAAAATTAGTGGTCCCATACCGTTGGAATCGACCCTGACAGTGCTTCCATCAATCGGACCATGAGAAAGGGGCAACGGACCTGCAGTGAGATGCACTAAAATTTCCACATTTGCGCTATCCCCTGAGTCCCGGTGGGAAGAATAAAATCAAGCCTAAGTGGGTAATCTCACGATTTATGTTTGATTTAAGATACAGTTCAACGACATCTGAGCCAAATATCTAACTTTTCAAGGACTAGGTGTTAAAGAGATAACGGCCCCCACTTATTTACATAGTGGATTTTCAATCTTATCGCGCTACGAAGCCTCAATTAAAGAAACAACAATTCCATTATAGTAGAGACCAACCTAAGGAACCCTTAACCCAAATCGGGGCGCATTAACAAAAAATTTGGGGCGCTAACCTTCGCTTTTAACCTTTTCTAATGTTACCCACGGTTTCTGTGGATAACCTTGTGGATTGATAGTTAGAGATAGACATGAATGGCGCACTAGGCTAGAGATCCGGTCAATTTGGTTAATAATTAACCACATTTCATTTTGTTCATATAAATCAATAAATTAAGAGAGTTACTGCTGGCAACATGTAGCTAATCTGAGCTAAGTGGCCAATCGAAGTCACCCTAAATCGATAATTTACCCGCTTTGTGTATAAAAACTCTCAAAATAGACTTTTTTTACGAAATTAAAGCTCTATTTCTTATCAAATTTGTTAAATTTAACTACAAATCGGGACTTTCTGCAAAAGGTCGACAGAGCGTTTCATATATGAAGGCAAAAAGTCCATAATTTAGTAGGATAATTTTAGAAGGAAAAAGGATGTGAGGCCCGCTCCCTTTATATTGCATCAACCCCGATCAATCGGGGAGGCAATAAAATTAGCCAAGAAAGGCGCAACTCCGCTTGCTGGCGGTCAGTCCCTGCTACAAGAATTGCGGCAGCGGAGTTTGTCGCCTACAGAGATACTCACGATCGGAAAAATAGCGGATTTGTCCGAAACGATATCTTTCGACAAAACTGCTTTGCAGATAGGAGCCAGGGTAACTGTAAGAAAATTGCTTGAGGACCAACAGGTGAAACAATATTACCCTTGGTTAAACGAAGCGGCCGGAAAGCTCGGGGACGTCCAGGTTAGAAATTTCGCAACCGTTGTGGGTAACGTCTGCTGGTCCGACCCTAGAGCGAATCTCGCCGTTGCCCTATTAGCTAGCGATGCCAAAATCTTGATTCTAAACGAATGCTGCGAAACCGAACATACTAATCTGAAGGATTTCTTCGTTGGATTTCGGAAAAACACCTTAGGAAACAGAATTGCCTGCGGGATTGAGGTACCCTACGTTCCTGATCAGGAAGGAACCTACGTAGAATTTTCTCGCCAACCTCAGGATTTGGCTTTGGTTAACCTTGGAGCCGTTAGTCAGGGCCTGTCGACCAGGTTAGCGGTAGGCGGGTTTCAAACCCGACCAATTCTCATGGAAATTGATAGTAATACACCGATCGGCCGAATCATCGATCGTGTCAAAAAATTTGACGGAGAGCCGCTTAAAGACCAATTTATGTCCTATGAGCATAAAATAAATATTTTAGAAACGCTCCTTTTAAAAGCTAAATAGGTTATTCAGAAAGCATGATTAACAAGGACTTTCCTATCGACATCATAGTAAACGGGGTAAATAAAAAGGGTCATGTGGAAGGCAGAACTCTCCTTGTAGATTTCCTTCGCGACAACGTTGGCGAAAAGAGTGTGAAAATTGGCTGCGAGGAGGGGGCTTGTGGTGCTTGCACGGTAAGGATTGACGGAAAAATTGCCAAATCGTGCATGATTCTCGCCGCGAATTGTCACCAAAGCACCGTGAAGACAGTAACCTCTCAAGGCGACGATAATAAATTAAGCCGTCTTCAACAATCCTTTATTGACTCCCATGCTCTACAGTGCGGCTATTGTACATCTGGCATGATTATGAGTGCCCAAGATTTCCTCGACGAAAACGAAGGTAAGGATTTCACAGAAGATGATGTCAAGCAGGCGCTAACCGGCAATATCTGCCGGTGTACAGGATACAGGAATATCATTCATGCGATTTTTGCGGCTGCCGGAAAAGTCCTATCATTAAGCGAAATCGAAGAACAAAAAAGTAAGCACAAAAGCAATGTAGGCAAACCAATCACTAGAAGAGAAGATAGGAGACTAGTGAGTGGAAGAGGTCGATTCGCAGACATTTTTGGCAATTCCGATGATTTACACGCTGCCGTCGCCCGTTCCACAAAAGCTCACGCAAAAATAAAGAACGTAGATATCTCGGAAGCATCTAAAATTTCAGGCGTAATTCGTATTATCACTGGTGAAGAGTCAAAAAACTACTGGCAGCCTATTTCGCCTACCCTAGACCTTTTGGATCTCAAACTACCAAAGCGGTACCCTCTTGCAACAGACAAGGTAGTTTTTTACGGGGAACCCATTGCCTTGGTAATTGCTGACGATCCCTACGTAGCGGAGGATGCGGCACTATCGATAGAAACAGAATACGAAGAACTTCCTGTGAACGTGAATGTCTTCGACTCCCTCGCTGCAGACTCTGCAAAACTGTTATATCCGCAATGGAATTCAAATGTGCAGGTGGACTACTCTTTTGAAAACGGAAGGGTAGATAGTGTGTTCGAGGAAGCTGATCTTGTAGTTGAAGAAAACATCTCTTCACATCGATACGGCGCTATGCCGTTGGAAACACGGGTGGTAAGGGCCGACTATGATTACTCGGAGGAAGGACTAGTGGTTCATTCTTCCACTCAAGTACCGCATCAAATGAGACTATATTTGGCACAAGTTTTCGGACTAAAAGAAAATCGTATCCAAATAATCGCCGGGGATGTTGGTGGCGGCTTCGGAGCCAAACTATCTGTGGACTGTGAATTTCTGCCCGTCTTAGGATCGATCTTAACTGGTCGACCCGTCAAATGGTTTGAATCTAGATCTGGATGGATTCAGGCTGGATTTGCCGCAAGGGATTATCAAACCACATCCAGAGCGGCGTTTAAAAAAGACGGAAAACTCCTCGCTTTGGAGACGGAAATCGTAGCTGACATGGGATGTGATGGAGCTGAACGAGCCTGCGGCTTGGGAATGCCCATTAATGGTGGAAACTATGCGGTTGGTCCCTATCGGTGCGTAGATTACCGAACTAGAGTTCGCTGTGTAGTAACCAATAAGGCACCCTATAATGCCTACAGAGGATACGGAAAAGATCTCGCCAATATGTTGATCGAAAGAGTGTTCGATCAAGCTGCGGAAAGGCTAGAGATCGACCCGTTGGAAATTAGGAAAAGGAATCTTTTAACTAAATACCCGCATCAAATAATAACCGGCCCCATTATAGAGAATGGTACACAGAGAGAATCGCTCGAACGTCTCGAACAGATTATGAACCTTCCTGAATTGAGAAATAAACAAAGTCAATATCTCGAAAAAGGTAGATACTTAGGCCTCAGTTTGATCCCTTATATAGAGCCGGCAGGAGCTACATTTCCAGGATCCGCGTTTCAAAATTACGAATCGGTTAATGTTCGATTGGCTGCAGACGGCTCAGTTCAAGTACTAACAGGTATTCAGAATATCGGACAAGGCATAGAAACTAGCTATGCGCAAGTAGCTGCCGATTTGCTTGGGTGCAAGATAGAAGATGTAAATATTTCGTGGGGTGACACTAATTCAACCCCATGGGGCTCGGGAACCTTTTCTAGTCGAGGCGCTATGTTCGCTGTAGGTGCAATGATAGAGGCTGGCAAAAAAGTACGTTCCAGAATCGAAATCGGGGCAGCAGAATTGCTAGGATGCAAAATAGGAGAATTATCTATAAAAGATAGCAATATTCTCGGCACGGAAACAGGAAAGAGCATAACACTATCTGACCTCGCCTATGCTGTCTACGTGAATCCCGGAGCGGAAGTGATTCTTGATAAAGCAGACGTCCCCAGCCTAGAAGCTCTCGGTACCTTCAGACATCCTCAGGTAAATTGGAAGCCCGATGAAAAAGGTAGAGCTCAATTTTATCCAGCGCATGCTAATGGTGCAGAAGGAATCCTAGTTGAAGTTGAACCGCAAACTGGCCGAGTGGAGATAGTTAAGATATGGATGGTAGCCGACCACGGAGTGGTACTAAACCCTTTGCTGTTACAAGGGCAGATTAAAGGAGGTTTAGTTCAACAAATTGGAGGAACACTTTACGAAAAATTAAGTTACGATGAACAAGGCATTCCTCAACAAAGGACTTTAAAAGAGTATGGCATACCCACTGTTTGGTCGGCTCCCGAGATAGAAATAGAACATTTAGAAACCAAATCTCCAAGCACCGAAATCGGAGCCAAAGGAGGTGGCGAAGATGGCTGTATTGCGACAAGCACCGCACTCATGTCTGCGGTAGAAGACGCGCTTCGCCCTCTTGATGTCAAAATAATGTCTAGCGACCTATCTCCCGGTAATCTCAAGGAAATGATCGATCGACAAATGAAACCGTAAGCCATTCCAAAATTTAAACACGAGGATATAAAATGCCGAACCGACTCATCGATATTTCTATGCATTTAGAAAACGACGTCATTTCCGATCCGCCTGGATATGGTCCGAAAATCGAATACTTGACTCACAAAGAATCAGCCAAGGATGTAGTGAAATTCTTTCCAGGAATGAAGGAAGACGATCTACCAGAAGGCGAAGGATGGGCTATCGAATGGATAAATCTAATGACTCACAACGGAACTCACCTCGACGCCCCCTACCATTTCCATTCAACTATGGACAAAGGAGCTAGAGCAATCACAATAGACGAAGTGTCTCTAGAATGGTGTTTCCAACCAGGTATAAAACTCGACTTTCGAGAGTTCAAAGATGGTTACGTTGTAACCGCGGAAGATGTCGAGAAAGAACTAGAGCGTATAGGGCATGAATTGAAGCCACTTGAAATAATTTTGATCAACACTAGAGCAGGTTCACGATATGGACACGAAGACTACGTTTCCAGTGGTTGCGGCATGGGTAGGGAAGCTACTCTCTTTTTGCTTGAAAAAGGGGTTCGACTAACAGGTACAGATGGATGGAGCTGGGATGCACCGTTTATCCACACGAAGGATAGGTATCAAGAAACCGGTAATAATGAACTTATTTGGGAAGGACATAAAGCTGGCAGAGATATTGGCTATTGCCACCTAGAGAAGCTACATAACCTAGAGTCCCTACCTAGTAGTGGTTTCACTGTAAGCTGCTTCCCTGTCAAAATCCGGGGCGCCTCGGCCGGCTGGACTCGCGCCGTCGCAATACTTGACGATTAATCCCTAATTCTCGGACCTATATTAGGGTATACCCCCCATCAACAGACCAGCTTTGACCGTTAATGTAGCTGGCTTCGTCAGAAGCTAAGAATACAGCTACTCCAGCTACCTCTTCTACCCGAATAAAGCGGCCCAGAGGGACAGTCGCGCTCATATGTTGTTTAAATTCCTCGGGAGATTTTTCCAGAGTCGCGGCATGAGAATCAACGAAATCCTGGGCCATATCCGTATCGACCACCCACGGGCAAATCGCATTTACTAAAATATCATTCGGTGCCATTTCCAAAGCCAAACATCTAGTCAAACCGACTACCGCGTGTTTAGAGGCGTTGTAAGCACTTTGGTTCTTCGACCCCCATTTACCCGCGGTCGAAGCGATATTGATTATTCGACCAGACCTATTCCCTATCATTCTTTTCAGTAGAGCTTGAGTGACATGGAAAACCCCGTAGACATTAGTATCTACTACCTCCTTGAAATCGTCGAACGTATAATCCTGAAATCGGCTACCCTTATGAATACCCGCGTTATTAACGAGTATGTCGATCCGATTCCAATCTTCAGAAGCACTGACCATCTCCTCAACTGCTACCGGATCGGTCACATCGCAAGCAAAATCACAAACATCGACTTCGTATTTGCCTGAGACTTGCTTCGCAGTTTCACCTAGTCTTTTGGAATCTCGACCATTCAAAAATACCGAACAACCCTCTTTCGCAAAAGCGAACGCGATGGCTTTTCCTATTCCACGACTACCTCCAGTTATCAACGCACTTTTACCAACCAACCTACCTTTCATTTTTTACCTCTTAATAATGCCGTGGTTTTTCAACCTCTACCAAATACTTCTGTTACTAACTCCGTATCTAAATATTCTCTAATCTCGGTTATTAAACCATTTTTAAGAGTAAGAATAAGACTATAGGTATTATTGTAATTTTTTCCTGACGTGCTTTTAGCCGTCCCCTGCATTTCCGCTACTACTTTGTTACCTTCGGCTATCAGCTGCTTTATCTCAAGGCTGATGCCAGTGCCTTCAAGCTCCCCACCAAGTACGTTGAACAGTTCATTTACGATTTTTTCCTTACCTTTCATAGTTCCGGAAAAACGATGAGAACCAATAAAATACCACTCAATATCGTCACTTAATCTATTTAGAAACCCCTCCGCATCCCCCTTACTAATAGCCCCATAAGCCTCTCTTACAATTTGTTTATTTTCCTCTATCATTTCTGCCCCCTAAAGTTCTGATTAACCAAAAGTGCACGAAAGAAAACCGCTTGGTCGGAATGCAAGTTCCGATAAATATTAGATCAAGCCGAAAAAAACGAATCTTTTTTTACTCAGCATCCAAGCCAAATTATTATTTGGGAGCCTTGTAATCAATCCCTTTAGCCTTTCTCATCGCTTCCACAGCCTCATCCATAGTATAAAGGGGGGTAACTTTGGTAGTACCCACCCCACCTGCTACGTCGGCCATCGCTACCGCCATAGCATCGATGTCGCTAGGTAAAGTAACTAAAATAAGCGCATCCCACTCTCCAAACGTAAAGTAAAAACTCTCTAAATCGCCCCCCAAATCCTGCATGATTTGCCGGGCCTGCCCCTTCCGATCTTGAGGATTATCTACCAAACCCTTGGCGCTAGGATCACTGTACTTTATTTGTATCATATAATTTCGCATAGAGTATCAACCTTAAAACTCCGTGTATAAAAACAGATTAGTGGCAAGCCATGCCTAAAGCGCGCAATCGCCAATAGTTATATGGGAGAGGAGTTACAAAACCCGCTAACAAAATAATGGGCAATACTTCCCAAGTCACAATAGCTCCTCCCGTTATCATGAAATCGGTAAAATTCATAGCAACTTCCATGGCTACCATAGATACTAGAGACATTCCTGTGGCAGTTTTCAAAGCCATACTGAATTTGACTTTACGCATTAAAATAAACGTCTCTAACAAAATAGAAGTTAACAATCCATTGATTATTGCAAGCCCCATTATGAAAATCAGTGGCCAGGTAATTCCGGAAACTTGAAAGTATAAAATCGTTCCTAAGTCGCCAATAGAACATCCTAGTAGACACCACCCAGTATTGGATAGCGTAGATTTCCAAGAGTTTCCACACATCCACCAATCTAAATAATCTAATATTTTTAACATTTCACTTGCACCCAACTTTATCCTATACAAAGCTGCTTTTACGCGCTAGCTTAAAACCCCAGACTTCAGCATGACAGTAGCAAAACCAGTCTAATTTTTTTGAAATTCGCCTTACCACCATCCTTATGTCCCCATATAGAAATCGGAGTCACTAACCCAATTACCATGAAACCCGGGCGGTATGATGTGGGGCACTCGTACTTCAGCTAGCGCCGGGCCTGTAAAATTCTTAGCATCCAAAATTACAAGATCGGTGGCACGCTGTTTCACATTTATTACGAATCCAAGTAACCATCCGTCATCCTCTGAGAAGCCCAACTTCTTAGGCACAAAAACAAACTCTCCCGGAATTCGACCACTACCAAAATCGTGTTGCTGCCGAACTCCGGTCTCCAAATCATGCTTTATCAGAAAGGTACCAGGGCTTTCACTACTCTGAAGGGAAACCGAGTAGGCGAAACGGTAATACCTTCCCGTCAAGCGCTCGTTAATACGAGGAAATTCTTGAGGATTATCGTCTACCACCTCTTTGCTAAATTTTCCGCTTGCTTCATTGATAAACCATCTTTCAAATTGAATAGATTGAGAGTCAGGTCCGAAGTTACTCGAAGCAAACATTGAATCGTGAGCGCAAACGTCCATAACAATTTCTCCACGACCAGTTTCGTAAGCGTTACAGGGATGAAATACATAGCACGGAGCAACTTCACACCATTTAACGTCCTTTTGCTTATCAGCATGCCTATCCATTAGCCCCACCCTAGCCACCCTATTCGAATTCCATTCGTATGGAAAAAGACCCCCCCTCAAGAGCTTTTTGTAGGAAAACACTACGGGCAAATCTAAAATCAAAATGTAATTCTCTGTGATTGCACAATCGTGTACAGATGGACCGTCCTTTACCGGAATGGCTATCTCATTCAGCGCTTCACCTTCAGGAGAAATTGCGACATGCGTCAACTGCCCCCGTTTTCTCACAGAATAGCAGATAGCATGTAAGCAGCCAGATACTGGGTCCAGGTGAGGATGAGCGCTGAAAGCTCCCCGGAGCGTCCCGCCGAAGCGGTCGTGTCGCAGCGTGTTTAAATCCTTATCTAATTCTACTGGGCAGCCTCCAGCCTCGACTAGTGCCCATAACTTGCCCGCAAATCCGATAACATTAGTATTGACGGTATCCACAAGTTCCCTACTTGCACCCTCTACCGGCGTCTCACCTAGAGCCTTGCTTACAGAATGACTTCTTACCCATCGATTCTTATACCACTCAGGCGAACCATTTTTCAGTCTTACACCATGAACCATTCCATCTCCTAGAAACCAATGGTAGCTCGATTCTTTAGGCTTTTTTACGGGATTCGGTCCGTTTCGTACATATAGTCCATCTAACTCCGTTGGTATCTCTCCTTGAACCTCTAAATCTTCTATTGAGTGCTCGTTCCGCAGCGGCGCATGGATTCCGTGCAGAAAAGGGTGTTTTTGTTTCTTCGGAGATTTAAGTTTCAACAAAAAATTTTCTACCGCTCTCACCATTTTTTTACTCCATACCTTGATTCGCCTATAACCAATATGGGCCTTTTTATTTTTCCTTTCTTCATCTAATTGCTCTCTACTCTCTCAAGGCACTAGCCAAGCCCATTTTTCTTTTCCACTTTTCGTCCACTCGAAGAGGGCTCGGCGATTTCCCTTAGATGACAAATAAAGCCACTCCAATCTTTCAACCTTCGCCTCCAACAACGCAAAATTGAAAAATCCTTCGCCGGAATAAACTAAACTATCAGGCGTATCTATCTCTTCCCCTGGAGTTAATTCGTTTTTATAGCACAGACGACTCATTTCCTGCATTTCATTCCACCTGTCCTTTGATCGAAAATCTCTAGTTGAGATAGACAGGTCACACTGCAATCTTAGTTGAATTTTTTTCGACGGTTCGTAAAACAACACCGAAGATTTAGAACAGAACGATATTTCACTGATTTTATTAGAACGGTTATCAGTGTGGAAAAATAGTGTCCTTTCACGTCTATTAACAGCCCTCAAAACCATACACCTAGAACTCGGGCAACCATTAGCATCCAGGGTACTTAGAACAGGTGTATGGGCCAATGATTCTCGCTGACAAGCGCCTTCTTCCATTAGATCCCAAGCGGCGGCAAGAATTTCGGCGATGTCATTGTAATACCCAGGTTCATTTGTAGACTTCATTTTTTGGGGATTTCTCAGATTTCTTACCAATCTTTTATAAGCCAATAATAGTGAATTATAAGCTTAAAAGGGATCAGTATAAGAACTAAATAAAAGCGATTTAAAAAAAAAGCTTTTACGGTTGTAAAATCTTAATATTTGAGGGAGATTGGTATGATACACATGTTCGAGAAATCTAATATAATAAACAACGAGTGGCAACCGAAAACAAAGGAGAACAAGGTGAAAGGGATAAAAGATTTCCTGGTACTCTGCCTGATTGGAATAGCGGCATTTACGAACAACTGCTGGTCTACCATTGATCGCTCACAAGTCGACCAATGGATTGCTGAAAAACCTATGCTAGACACACCGGCAGCAGGAAGCATTTTTACATCCCAAAACCTCCATAAATTGCAGGCTTGGTTGCCTCCTGGTTTAATTGACGAACTACGATTCCCCGAACTTTCTATAAAAATTCAAGCGACCCGCGCCCAGCCTAACCACGAAGTTTATCAAAAAGCGACTGAAAAGTTTGCAGGACAAACATCTTTGGCCCAAGACGGGCGATTAGAAAATTATACTGCAGGACAACCCTTTTCCCTGACTCAAATCGAACAAAGTGAGCCCGCCGTGGCGGGCTACATGGTTGCTTGGAACAATATTCATCGTTGGCAGTTTTTCGGGTATAAAGTGGATGATTTGACCATGGCGTATATTGGTAGCGAACCAGGCCCTGCCCCACTCGCCCCAGATGAAGGACTGATGGGAGGAGGAAAACTAGATCGGCTGTTGAATCAGTCCTATCATCGAGTTTACCTTAATAACTTAGCGATGCTTCCGGAACAGGACTACCAAGTAAAGATTAAAGATAGTACTAGTCGCTTTTTCAAGGACTATATAGAGTTTTTATCACCCTTTAATGTAAAAGGCACTAAATTTGTAATTGAAAGGATGACCGATCCGATAGCTGACGATCAGGTGAACACCTATTTGCCGACTGAACGAAGAGTTAGGAGATTCTCGGCAAAAGAAAGATCAGATAGCTTCATGGGCTCAGAAGCCACTCTGGATGACTTTGAAGGTTTTTCGGGGAGGGTGTTGGATTACAATTGGAAACTACTTGGAGAAAGGCCCATCCTTTCGGTAGCTGATACCATTCAAGAACAGCTCACTGTTTACGGACCTCACAGTCGAGTTCCCGACGACGAATGGCAAATCAGACATTGCTTTATAGTAGAAGTTACGTCTGATTGGGAAGGCCACCCCTATAAAAGCCGGCTACTATTTATAGACAAAGAAACTTTCTCCGTTGCATACTCGTTAATATTTAGGAAAGACAGCACGCTCTGGAAGACAATGCAAACTGTACACAGAGCGCCTGGAAATCAAGAAGACAACATAGAATTCTCCGTGCCGAGTTGGCGCGGGCAGATAAATATAGACAGATACTCAAACACGTCCACCATCGTCCGAGGAAGGAGTGAAACGTTGCACCCTAGCATGAAAGCAAAGGCTATAAAAAGAATTTTTAACGTATCGAGTCTTACCGAGGGCCAGTAATTAGGAATGAATCTCGCTTGTTATCGAACTAGTTTACCCGTGTCGAATCCAAGCTCGCGAGCCTTATGTTCCAATTGCTTGTACCTATGCCTAGGAATTTCCTGTTCTCGAGCAAGGATCCAGAGAAACTTATAATCCGGAGAGCCCACTAATACGGAGGTATATTCGCTGTCGATATCTAAAACCCAATAGTCTCCCCAAACGAACGGAAGAAAGGACAACCATTTAGGAGCGAAGCGAACTTCCAACCTGGCCGTATCCCGGTATTTCGAACCAATTCTGGCTACTCCCTCGGCAACGCGAAGATTAGAGCTATTATCGCGACAGCTATTAATTACCTTTAGCATACTATCTTCCAAAGGCAGATACTCGGCTCGCGTATCATCCACACACATCGCTTGAAACCGATTTGGTATATGGGCGATCTGATGCCAAGTCCCAACATATTTGCTCAACTCAAAATTAGAAACTGTTTCGGGCAATCTGTAATCATCATCCGATGCATTAGTAAAACAACCAAAAAGGCCAAACACGACCCCTATGACAACACTAGATATCCTTAAAATTCCGTTATCTGCTCTTTCCACCATCTCGCCGCTGACTTGTTAACTTCCGAAGCTCTAAACCGCGCTACTTGATTACTAGGTTCGAGAGGTTGGTTGTAGAAAAATTCCGGAAGTTCATCATCATTTTCTATAAACCCAGCATCCTTGTTGAACCGATTTTCGAGTCTCAAGGTTTCCTTACCCAGATCAAGAAAGAAATTTGACCCAAGATTCGCTCCAGTAGCATCATTAATGAGCTCAACAATCATTTCTATATTCTCGTTTGTGACGGATCGACCAAACACGCAGAGTCCCAGTGAATCCGCAGCTGCGCATAGAACCTGCATCTCCATGCTCGCTTCTACCAACTCATCAACTCCTTTATTCTCACATTCAAACTTAGGCGCATTACCGGTAGTGTGATCAGCCCCTTGCGCCGTCAACATCATAGAAATTCCGGTAACTTCTATAACTCTCGGATCATATGCACTTATCCCTTGATTTTTAATCACCGGAACCCTTTCGACGCCATAATGTTTACCAACTAATCCAGTTCCTTGAGCCCAAATTCTCCCACGGTCGGTACCCGACCTAATTTCGTCTAACACATTGTTTAAGAAATCTACACTTCCGAATTCGGCCAACCCGGCATCCATTAAAACTCCCATCATCGCACCGGTTTCGATAGTATCGATACCCAGATCATTCGCATGCCAGTTCAATCGCGCCAATTCATCGGGATCTGAAATTCCGCAGTTTGTGCCCATCAGGCCTATAGTCTCATATTCGACAGGGGAAACTAATTCTTTACCCTCAGAATCAGCATAAACATTACTGCACTCGATCATACAACCAGGCATACAAGCGTGAGAAGTCTCTCCACCACGTGCCATGTTCTGCTCTCTTATGAATTCGCCACCCATCTTCAAGGGTCCCTCTTCCAAGCCTACTTGTCGACCCGAGCTAAAATTATTGACCGGCAATCCTCCTACATAGTTTGTGTAATCGGCCATCATAGCGGTGCCATAATCTTTCAACGCTGTTATAGCGTCGTCGACCTTAAGTTTCTTACCGTACTCCTTAATCCCTTTCATAAGTTTTTTTCGATCATGAAAATTAGGCATCTTACTCAATTCAACAACTATCGCTTTCACTTTCTTAGCGCCCATAACCGCTCCTACACCCCCTCTCGCGGAAAGCCTCGTAGGTCTCTTATCCGTATCACTCATCGCAATACCAGCGAGCAAACCACCATACTCACCCACCGGTCCACAGATCGCCAAGCTGACTTTACTCCCAAACTCTTCGTGCAACATATCAGCACATTCGAAATTTCCTTTACCCATATAGGCCCCAGCGGAACGCCAACTAACCTGTCCCTCGGAACCTATATGTAAAACGGACCAATCTTCACAACAACCATACAGTGTAAATCCAGCCAGATTCATTTGCCCTAATGCAAGACCGAAAGAGCCGCCTGCATTTGACTCCTTAATTCCACCAGTTAACGGACTCTTGCATCCCACACTCGTTCTATTAGCGTTCGAGAAGTTACTTCCCGCAAACGGTCCAGCAGAAAAAATAAGCGGATTGTCTGAGCCCAATGGATCGACTTTAGCAACGTCCATTTCGACTAAAGTCTTCGCAATAAAATAACGACCGGCTTTCGCTGCTTTTTCTCCCATAAAATCTTCGCTCGTAACCTCATGAGTATCTAATCTAATATGCAGAAATTGCCGCATTTTTTTAGCCCTTCTTCTGATTTTTATCTGTCATTGAATATTTTGAACAATAATCGGAGCTTTCAGATACTCTACCGTCGGCGGCTCACCCCATGCACTTTTCATGTAATCGTACCATTCTGGTGTATACCACTCGTTGGCTTTTCCAATCGATTCCCATAGGTATAAACCACCGGCTCTTCGATTATTCTCTGACAAAACGTAGAATTTACTAATGAGCCCGTCCAAGCCTTCGTATTTAGGAACGGTCAACCTCATTTTCTCTACGAACGTATCTACGTCGTTCGCCTCGGAGCCAACTGGGAATGAAACCTTAACAACTACGTGACCTTTATAAGTAGCCAAAGTATCCAATCCATGTCCAATAGCGGATGCTACCAAAATCATGAGCACCCCAAAAACAAGTAACTTTAATTTCTTATCTCTCATCGCTTCATCTCAATTATTTATTTCCAGACTAATCAAACACAACAGTTTGTTCACCACTGCAAATGAACTTACTTCGTTAAGGCTAAGGGTCCTCTCACCAACTTGCCGGGGGAATTACCGGTAGCTTGAGAGCCCTCCAGTAATATTTCTCCGTTGACAATAGTTTGAGAGATTCCCCTGGAGGTTTGTTTCAACCTTTGTGCACCGGCCGGTAGATCATTTACAAGCTCAGGCATATTTAGATCGATGTCATCTGGATCTAGCACTAGTAGATCTGCGTTCAAGCCTTCTTTTACTAATCCCCGGTCAGTAAAACCCCACGCATTTGCTGTATCACTGGTTATCAACTTTATGGCTTCCTCGAGGGTAAATTCCTCTCTCTCCCTTACCCAATAACTTAACAAGTGCGTTTGAAGAGACGAATCCATAATTTGCGCCACATGCGCCCCCGAATCAGAAAACGTTACGACACTATGATCGTGCTTCATCATCTTTAGCACAGAATCTTGGTCTTCATTAGCCAAAGGTTGACGAAAAAAAACATCGAAATCCCGCTCAACCGCAATATCGATCATTGCCTCTACAGGATGGACTCCTCTCTCTCGAGCGACCTCCGTCATTACCCTCTCTTCCCTGATTCCATCCATTAAATAAACCCAATCCCATTCGGGAGGACGGGCTTCGGCTCCAACAATTTTTGGTCCCTCGTAAGGTCGAGAAGCTACCTCCACCAATTTATCTTTAATCTCGGTATTTGAAAGCAACGATTTCTGCTCGTCTAAACTCTTCGCTCGAACGTCTTTCCAAACGTCCCAATGATCGAAAGGAGTATGGGACTTAAAAGAAAGTAAGGTAGATAGATGCCGACTGTGTGCCTGCACAAACAGTTTGCCCCCCGCACGAGCCACCTCCTCCCCCAAGTCATAGTAAGACGGCCATAGCTCGGGAGCTATTCTAATACTAGGCATGCCAAAAGTTATAGGACGGCCCGATTCAACGGCCAATCCCTTTAATCTGTCGAAATATTCTCGCTGTTTTTCTTTCTTTCTTCCAGGCGCTTCACTAGCTATTTCAAATATGCCAGCATTTAGCTCACCCATCGCATTAACCAAATATCGAACTTCAGTCCAGTCCGCAACTCGGCTCGCCACCGGTCTGTCGTCCGAGGTAAGATGATTATAGGTTCGAGAAGTCGAGAACCCAATCGCCCCAGCTTGAAGAGCCTCCTGCACCTCTTTTTTCATCAGGATAAAATCGTCTTCCGTCGCCTGCTCACAGAAGGCTCTTTCTCCCATTACATATGTTCTTAGGGCAGAATGTCCAATATACCCGGCATAATTAATACCCTTATCCAAGCCATCGATCACATCTAAATACTCTGGAAAAGTTTCCCAGTTCCACTTTATTCCTGCTTTCATCGCCTCCCGAGATAGGTCTTCAGCCCTCTCCAGGTTCCTGAATACGAAATCCGCATCAGCTTCGGCACACGGCGCGAGGGTAAATCCACAATTACCCATCACAGCAGTAGTTACACCGTGATAACAGGAAGACGCACCCAGACGATCCCAAAAGATCTGCGCGTCCATGTGAGTATGCCCATCGACGAACCCTGGACAGATAACATGACCTTCTCCATCGATAATTTTCGATGCAGACTCCGAGATTTTGCCAACTGTAGCTATTCTTCCGTTTTTGACTCCTACATCAGCGCGGAATCTGTCAGAGCCTGTTCCGTCTACCACAAAACCGTTTTTTATAAGTAGATCCAGCATATGTTCAATTCCTTGTAACCAAATTCTCGTTGGAGATTAACACAACTACTTGCGGCAAGTAATATATACGGCACAAGCAGTACCCTACAGATAATTTAGAGACATATAGATATAACTAAGACAGAAAAATAACAATAGACGAGTATCTTCTTATACGAGTTCGATTTATGATCGACTCATGATTATAGGATTCATCAGGGAGGCGTGTTGATTGTGCCAAACTATAAAATTATTGATGTAGACACCCACGTTACCGAATCGGCAGATCTTTGGACCAGTAGAGTCCCGGAGAAAATGCGCGACACTGTTCCCCAGGTTCGAGTCGACAAAAAGGGAAGACATCTATGGTATATACAGGGTAAGCCTATCGCCAAATTAGGCCTTTCTGCTACGGCTGGCGTAGGCAGCATGATTAATCCGCCCAACGACTATAGCGAAATGCACCCAGGTGCCTATGATGCTCACAAAAGACTAGAATACATGGATTCAATGGGCATCTGGGCGATGGTGATGTATCCCAACGTCGGAGGCTTTGGGAACCAGGCGTTCCTAAAACTTGGAGACCCCGAGCTCATGCTGACATGTGTAAAAGTTTATAACGATTGGCAAACGGAGTGGGCGTCCGCTGACGAACGACGACTCTTGCCAATTACATCGCTACCCTTCTGGGACATCCAAGCGTCGATAGAAGAAATCAAGCGCTGCCAACAAATGAACCACCGAGGCATACTATTCACCGGCGAGCCCCATGCGCTCGGACAACCGGTAATTGGCGATAGACATTGGGACCCACTTTGGGAGACAGCCTGTGAGCATGATCTGCCGATAAGTCTCCACATAGGTTCGGGCAATATGGATGGTGGCATCAACAAAGAGAAAATGAAAATATACGGGCGCATGGCCGCGTTTACTGAAATATCGGTCGAATTCTTTATGCGAAATGGAATCCAATTGTCGGACCTCTTGATGAGTGGTGTGCTGTGTCGGTATCCCTCCATTAAGTTTGTTTCTGTGGAATCAGGGATTGGATGGATTCCCTTTGTGCTCGAAGCTTTGGACTATCAATTCGAGGGTAATTCGGTTTCCTCTGAACGACCAGACTTTGAGTATCTACCTTCCGAATATTTCAGCAGAAATGTGTTCGGCTGCTATTGGTTTGAACAAGTAGCGCCCAAGAGGCTGATAGATAAAGTAGGCGCAGATAATATACTTTTCGAAACTGATTTTCCTCACCCCACATCTCTATTCGGAGACGAAGTACACCGACGTATAGAAGACGGTTTGGGAGACTGTGATCAAATTGTTAAAAATAAAATCTTGTGGGCTAACGCAGAAAAACTTTATCGAGTGCAATCGCCTCCCGCCAATCAACGTCAAATAACTCAGTGAGCGGCCTCAACAAAAAGGACGTTTCCCGCAGGAGCTTTCAGACCCTCTTGAAGCAAATCTATGACGGTTCAAGAGAGAATCCGCCCGATAGATACTCTACATATTGGTTTTTTCTGAGGTATGTCCGCCGTTTGCTGAAAATAATTGAATCCCTAAATGAGCCCAGACAATTGGATCCCACAATCAGGGGGATAACGCGGTTCTATATAGATCTCGAGAACCCGTCTACCCTGATTTCAGAGCAGTTCGAATCTATCAGAGCAGCTCATGCATTACTGAAGCGGGTTCACCAAAGTTCCGATGACCTTTCTAACCAATTTTAGTACAGACAAGCTCAAAAATAGACTCGAAAAACTTGTCTGCCAACTCTTCCACCTCTTTATGAGTTCTATCCTGTATCGGGTGACTAACGAAAACCCCATCTGCGTGGAAGCCAATCGCGTCTCCATGACTACGCGCAGCGGTTAAGAAAGGCTCAGACGCTACGTAGCCTCCCGGAATTCCTCGACCATCAAGCTCTCTTATGTCCTGCAAACTGCACGACGTACAAGAGCCTCAGTCGGCAAGGCCTTCGATTACAACATCAATAGATTCTGACATATCTCGAATCAAACCAACCGGAGCCGGCCTAGCAAATGTCGGTTTCTTAAAACGCTGGACGTTCACCCCAGTATCACTGAAAATCTGCTCTAATCTATCTAGAAAAACGTCTCCCTTAGCTTTAGAAATATCCAAAAGCCCAAGCGTTTTTCCCTCTAGAGAATTTAGCTTCTCCAGAGGCATCCTAGCTACCGGCTCTAATTCTCCCGTAGGATCAAGAAAAGTGCGCATTTAAATTACCTCCTTAGTTATTGGTTCGGTCCCAGTAGCTCCTTTCATCAACCATCCTGGGATAATCGCAGAAAATAAACCTGCATCGCCGCCAGCTCGAATCAATGTCAAACCGCCATCTCTGAATTTCGGACTGTCGCTTCCTTCTTTTGCCCGTTTAGAATCAACAGAAGCCTCCTCGTGGGTTCCCATTTTTAGGTCGGATCCCTTGGGAACCCTAGTAACACGATGCAAAGATTCGACAGCTTGCTCTTTACTCCAGCCAGCAGAGTCAAATATGCGTCCATGCTCCGGCCCGATGATAACCACGGCATCCGATGCGTTAGACATCGCTACGTGATTAACGATCTTTAGGCTTCCAGCAATGGATTCTATTAGGCTTTCTGGCTCTCTTGATTTTTGGTCAACACACCCTACTGGCCCATCTGCAGAAAACAGCGTCACGGCAGACTGTCCTTTATCAAAACCTCTCTCTTCAGCGAGCGTTGTCCATGGCGTCGATTCATCTTCGGCAAAACAAAAACCAATTTTTAGCGGGGTACCAAAAGTTGCTTGATCGACCTCTTGAGGCCTTCCTCCACCAACGTTTCGAATAGAAAGCTGAAGCGCTCTACCAATAGTCGAATTAGCCCTGTTACCTTGCCCCAAAACATTGCCCTTCCAATTCATCCCAATGGCTTTTCTAATCTCTCCGTTTACGACTACCATGGGCCCCGACAACCATGTCGTCGCAATCAAACCGTGCAAACAAAAAGCGGGATCCAACGCGGCCTCGACCGCAGCTAGAACAACACCCATAAAATCAGGCTTACAACCCGCCATGACCGCATTTATGGCCACTTTCTCAACGGTACATTCCACATGATTAGGAGGCATAAGACCCAGCACCTCATTCGCCGTCCGATGTGTTCCTTGTAACATTCGATAAACTCTTTCTTCGGTGGGAGGAACTACCGGCAAACCGTCACTCCAATTTTTGTCAAAACAAAATTCAATATCGTCCTCTAAAATTCCGAACTCTACTTTTCTAGATAGGAATTCTATTTTCCCAAACCTTATAGCCAATTTGTCTGGCATACCGGGTTCTACAGATATCGAACCACACCCCGGTCTCATTTCCGGCAGATCGGAGCCCAGAGGTCTCTCTCCACTAACTGCTTCCCATGATTTCACTTCCCATCCGACGGTCCTCGCCGTTTCAACGCCATTTTCTATCCTAATCAAAGTAGGTACAGTTTCGATTTTGAAATCGAAGGATTCCTTCAAGATACGATCATCCTCGACTTCTAAAGAGCCAAATTTATCAGGAAAGTCTTGAACAAAAATGTGCGCTCCCTTATCCCGTGTCTGTAATTTCTCTAAGACTGGAACAACCATCAAACACGTAGGACAATCATACTTGACAAACGCTATAATCCCGTCGCTAATTCGCATTTATAACCCTTTTCTTGATCATGCTTAGGAAGTATGACGAAAAATTATCCTGAAAACCATATGCAATCTATGATGGATATACGTTTTCAGGTTAATATGTTCTTATTTAAAGACTCATGGAGCGCGGGATATGAAAGAGGAAATGATGTCAGGGCAAAATAAAATTACCCCTGAAAACGATCAACAGTTTCCAGCGACTTTAGAAAGTCCGAATTTCAAGTCTTTGTCGCAAAGCACAAAGAAAGATTGGCAAGGTATAATCGCAAAACAAAAAAATCACTTCAAAACCCTTCCCGATCGCATCCTAGATCATTTAAAGATGTTAGATGGGGATTACGCCGGGTTTCCAGTGGATCGATTGCAACATAGCCTACAAACCGCAGAGTTAGCGGCACTGGATGGACGGGATGAGGAGTATGTGGTTTGCGCCTTGCTTCATGATATTGGGGATAATCTAGGCCCCGTAAACCATCCAGACATAGCTGCTGCCATCCTTTATCCTTTTGTCAGTGAAGCAAATCATTGGATGGTAAAACACCATGGAATATTCCAGGGTTACAATTTCTTTCATCATCTCGGAATGGACCGCAATATGAGAGACAAATATAAGGATTCGCCTTATTTCGAGCATACGGTAGAATTTATAGCGAAGTATGATGACGTAGCCTTCGACGCAAACAAACCTACATTAAGTTTAGATACTTTTGAACCGATGGTGAAGAAAGTATTGAACCAGCCCAAAAATACAATTTATAACTTCAACAGATACTAATAAATTACGATATGTTGAGACACAAGCGAGTAATCGTCACGGGAGCAAATGGAACACTTGGAAAAGCGGTTGTTGACAAGGTTCAAAGTTATGGAGCCCACGTTGTCGGATTTGATATCTCCTTCGAAAAATCCAGCGGCACGAGCCGACGAGTGGATTTACTATCCTCACAAGATATTCAACAAGAAGTCGACAGTTTTGGTGATGTGGATGGCTTACTGAATATTGCTGGAGGGTTCGCGATGGGCGCCCTAGCCCACCAAACTGACTTGAAGGAATGGGATGATATGCAAGCTATGAACGTCACTACTCTCAGAAACATGTTGGCAACTGTGGTACCGATAATGCTTAATAACAAAGCCGGTAGTATAGTAAATGTGGGTGCGCTATCCGCCGAACGCGGCCAAGATTCTATGTCTGCCTACGTAGCATCGAAGAGTAATGTTATGCGGATTACTGAAAGTTTATCGGAGGAAACAAAAGGAAAGGGCATCAACGTAAACGCGGTGCTGCCGAGCATTATAGATACCCCTGCCAATAGAGAAGCCATGCCTGATTTGGACTTCCGAAATTGGGTAGCACCTGCCTCAATAGCGGAAGTCATGTGTTTCCTTATTTCGGATCGAGCCAAAGCGATAAACGGGGCACTTATCCCACTATCGGGTATTGACGAATGAATAGATATTTAAAAGACAAAAGCTGCGTCACCGGAGTAGGAGAAACTTTATACAAAAAAACGACTGAGCGCAGTACCCTCGCGTTAACTCTGGAAGCCTCAATCGCGGCTATCAGCGATGCCGGCCTTACGCCAAAAGACATAGACGGAATTATACCTTATGGAGCCGGCGGCATCGTCGCCGAAGACTTCATTACCAATTTTGGAATAAGAGATTTAAGATATTCTGCGACCACTCCGATGGGAGGAGCTAGCCCAGTAGCGGCATTACAGACTGCTGCTATGGCCGTGGCCACCGGCGTTGCATCCCACGTCTTGGTAACGCTAGGAAGAGGGTCTAGCTCAGGACGGATCACCAACCGCTTAGCGCAGATGCCGCAGATGCGAGTGGTCGGAGAATTTGAGATGCCGCTAGGCACCAACGCTCCTGCTCAGTTCTATGCCCATATGGCCCGGAGACATATGGAGCTCTATGGCACGACCAGCGAACAATTTGCCGAAATCGCCATCACCTGCCGACAAAATGCTCTGAAAAATGAAAAAGCGATGATGAGAAAACCCATGACTCTCTCGGATCATCAAAGTTCTAGAATGATAGCAGAACCCTTCCGCTTATTTGATTGCTGCTTAGAAAGTACGGGAGCGGCAGCCGTCATCGTCAGCGGGGCGGATAGAGCATCTGACTTAAAACAAAAACCGGTATACATAAGTGGAGTGGCAGAAGGACATCCGCAATCTCCAAGCACTATCACTCAGCGTTCTGATATGACCGAACTGGGGATAGCTCGAGCAGCTCCAATTGCCCTAAAAATGGCGGACATAAAATTAGACGAAATCGATGTCGCCGAAATATATGATTGTTTTACCTACATCGTCCTCTGTCAATTAGAAGATTTAGGCTTTTGTAAGAAAGGAGAAGGGGGAGACTTTGTAAGTTCAGGAAATATCAAGACTGACGGTTCAATTCCTATTAACACGCACGGCGGCCTTTTGTCAGAAGCTCATATAGCCGGCATGAACCACATAATTGAGCTGGTTAGACAATTGAGAGGAAATTGTAAGGATAGACAAATTCTAAATGCGCAGACTGGATTGGTTACCGGCTTTGGAGATCTAGGAGACGGTTCGGTAGCGATCATGAGAAGATAAATATGGATTATAAAGATCTACAGCCTTCACCTTCTCCTGAAAGCCTACCCTTTTGGGAAGGGTTGCTGGAGAAGAAACTTTTGATTCAGCAATGCTCTAGTTGCAACCTGCTAAGACACTACCCTCGCCCTATGTGCCATGAGTGCTATAGCCTGGAATATAGTTGGATACAATCAAAGGGCGAAGGAGCAATACACTCGTGGGTAACTAGTTATCATCCCTTTCATCCGGCGTTTACCGAAAAAGTACCATATATAACGATTACGGCAGATCTGACAGAAGGAGTAAGATTATTAGCTCCCGTAGAAAATATTGAAAGTGGAAGGAGTCTCGAATTAGGAGGGAAAGTAGAAGTGGGATTTAACATAATCAATCCGACTCTTTGCCTACCCTATTTCAAATTAAGTTAAACCTAAAATCGAAAGGATAAATGGCCATGGGCCAATTAATATCTGAAGACATGCGATCTTGGATAGGCCGTAGCGCCCCCAGCATTGATCTAGAAATATCTAGGCGCGACATCATTAAATATTCGATAGCCACGGAACAAACGCAAAAACGCTTCCTAGCGGGTGATATTGCTCCGCCCATGTTTCTGTTTGGAGCCGATCGTCCGGTGACTCCTTTGGAGGACTTAAACTCAGATGGCTTAGGGAAAGACGTACTGACACCTCCTTTACCGTTGAAACGAGTTATGGCTGGAGGAATAAAACAAAGATTCTTTCAGCAAATAAAAGCCGGAGATTCGCTAACCATAGAGCGGAAAATAACCGACATATACGAAAAAAAAGGAAGGACCGGTCCTTTGATTTTCGTCGTCTATCTCATAAGCGTATTAAATCAGGAAAGCAACCTTGTCATGGAAATCACTCAAAGCCGGATAAACAGATGAAAACAAAATTTCAGGTTGGAGGAGTTATACCGAGTCGTAAATTCGTAGCGACGAACGTATCCCTTTTCCTATATAACGCAGCGGTATGGAATGCTCACCGAATTCATTACGACGAAAGATATACCGTAAACGTGGAAAATCATGCTGGAATAGTAGTTGATGGTCCTCTTCAAGGAGACTGGCTAACACAGATCGCCGTCGATTGGATGGGCGAAGATGGTGTACTCAAGGAATTTGAATACACCAACCGCATTGCTAGTTTTGTTGACGAACAGCTTGAAGGAGGAGGAGAAATTATCGAATCGACAGATCAAATCGTCCGACTTAGACTCGTCTTGAAAAATCAAAGAGGACAAATAACGACTCCTGGAAGCGCGCTCTTTGATTTAATATGAATCTAACTGACCACCTAGAAACCGACAGAATAATAAGGCCAAACAGAATTATACAGATATTTAGCACCTTCGAAAATTTAAAGAACACAGTCGAGCTACGTTCAATAAAAATTTCCTAACCGCCTTCACCCGAGATTGGAATAATCATGATATCGAAGACCTAATGGGACACATGCAGGAAGAGTGCTCTTTCTTCGCGTCTGTGGGATTTGACGTAGAAGGAACTAAGTGTGTTGGGCAAAAAGAAGTCAGAAAAAGTTTCCAGAGCCTATGGGAAAATTATCTGGATGCGTATTTTGACCCTATAGGTGAGGATTTTTTTCTCAGACGAGAGAGGCTGTAGCGAACGGATTTTCACCAGCGCTAGAAAATCTGGTGGGAAAATTAAGTAAAAGCGCGTGGCTGCGATCTATATCCCTTTACCGACGGAAAGATAAACCTCAAAAATTTCCATGCGAAAGCGAGGGCCTCAGCTTTCTAGGCAACGCTAAATTGTTAATTGCGCAACCTTTTCTAAAGCCCGGACTAAACGCAAAGTATCCTGACGGTTTAGCTTGCGGCTCTCGTCATCAGTAATAAAAAAGACGTCAACCGCTTTCTCGCCAAATGTTCTAATATTTGCGCCGCGTAAAACAAAGCCTAAATCTGCAACCACGCCTGATAGACTTGCAAGTAAACCCTTCCGATCTGCAGCGACAACTTCGATTGCTGTTACGTCACGAGCCGCCGAAGGGTGGCGCCTAACACTTACGGGTAAAGATTTCATTAAAACGTCTGGTACAACTCCGCTATCATCAACTTTTAATTTCTCCTTATCGCGAAGTACTGCTATTAATATTGCCCGGATACGCTGCAAATAACTATTTTCGGAAATAGGGGTATCCTGATTGTCCGTCACATGAAATTCATCTAGCACTCTGCCATCCCTAAGTGTGTGGACATATGCACTTATTATTTTGACATTTGAACGTGCCAATCCTGCCGCTAAGGATG
>CAZXQY010000027.1:0-28439 GCA_964642505.1 uncultured Gammaproteobacteria bacterium
AACGACTGCGGTATTGGTTTTTTTCTTGAAAAAAGGATGATCAAACTCAATACAGAATGAAACTTTAAATCCAGAGAAGGGAGAAAATTTTGCGAATTTATCTCCATCCGTGACAGACACCCCTTTTTTCACCTTGAGAAATTTTTTTGGCTCCCTCTGCTCAACTAGCCCAGCAGATTGTATTAAAAAAACAAAAGGACTCGCGCTACCGTCCATGATGGGCACCTCAGGTGCACTTAAGTCTACGTAGGCATTATCGACACCTAATCCAGCAAATGCCGACAACAAATGCTCAACCGTAGAAACATGAACACCATCTTTTGAAAGGCTTGTCGACAAACTAGTATCACCCACATTCTCGATACACGCTTGTATATCGGTGTCATTTGATAAATCTGTCCTCCGGAAAACTATTCCAGTATTTACGGGAGCCGCCCGTAGCGTTAGGAAAATCTGTTTGCCTGTGTGAAGACCTACACCCGTTGCTCTGATGGCATTTTTTAATGTTCTTTGCGTTATCACTGTGTTCAATCAATATATTCGACCGGAATAACCAAAGTTACTATACCATATTGTTCTAATTTGCTCCCGGCCGAATTATCGTAACAAACAATGACGGCCAGCGAGAAAAAATACTCCCCTTCCTAATCAGCTTGTCTCCGTAAAAAAGCCGGTATATCAAGCACTCCCTGCTCCGACTTTGAATCGACACCTCCTTGAATTATGGTCGGTTGATGATTAGTCGATACTGAACGAGTTGTTTGCTCGGGTTTTACACTTGCTACCGAAGGATTTGAAGCCGTATCGTTCCCTAGTCGCTCCGTTTCTAAACCTGTCGCCACCACCGTCACACGAATCTCATCATCAATAGAATCGTCGATCACTGTACCCAAAACGACATTTGCATCTTCTGAGGCGAACTCTTGCACAGTAGTGCCTACCTCACGAAATTCCTTGAGAGTAAGACTCGCAGCAGTAACATTTACCAGCACACCCCTGGCTCCGTTGAGATTAATATCTTCCATAAGAGGGCTATGTACCGCTGCTTGAGCCGCCTTTGTCGCCCTATCTTCGCCACTAGCCACACCTGTTCCCATCATAGCCATACCCATTTCCGACATCACAGTCCGAACATCGGCGAAATCCACATTGATTAGACCACGACAGTTGATTATTTCCGATATACCCTTGACAGCATTTAGCAGTACATTATTAGCCGCACCAAATGCATCTTCTAAATCACCATCTTCACCCAACACGCTAATCAATTTATCATTAGGTATAGTAATTAAAGAATCTACGTATTTTTTCAATTCCTCAATCCCGTTTTCAGCTACGCGCGCTCTCGCTTTCCCTTCTTCGCGGAATGGTTTCGTTACGACTGCCACCACTAATATTCCTTCCTCTTTAGCAATTTCAGCCATCACCGGAGCCGCCCCTGTTCCAGTTCCACCTCCCATTCCAGCAGTAATAAATACCATGTCGGAACCTCTTACAACCGTTCGAATTCGTTCCCTATCTTCCACAGCTGCCTGCCTTCCGACCTGAGGATCCGCTCCAGCCCCTAACCCATCAGTTACTTCATCACCAAATTGCAAAGTCGTTGGGACCTCTGAGTCTTTCAAAACCTGTGCATCAGTATTAGCACAAATAAATTCAACTCCCTCCAATTGAGACGTCAACATGTGCTCCACTGCATTGTTACCACCCCCTCCAACGCCCAACACTTTGATAACCGCTCTATTGCTACACTCTAAAATTTCAAATTGAGGCATTTTATTTTCTCCGTATACAATAATTTTCTTTTTCAGATTTAACCTGTGACTTTCAAAACGACTTGTGAAACCAATTTTTCATCTTTTCATAAACTGAACCATCTATCTCAAATCGGCTAACGTTTTGTTCCGCCGAATTCACTTTATGACCAAACAAAAGGAGGCCTACACCTGTCGAATAAATCGGGTTTCGGACCACATCACCCAGTCCAGAAACATGTTGGGGTATTGCGATCCTTACGGGCATATTAAAAACTTCCTCTGCAAGTTCGATGACACCTTGAAGCTTAGAACCTCCCCCTGTAAGAACGACTCCAGCGCCAATCTTCTCTAAGTATCCGCTTCGAGTGATCTCATCGTTGACCATACTGAATAATTCTTCATATCGAGGCTCTACGACTTCCGCTAGCGTTTGCCTAGTTAAACGTCTCGGCGGTCTCTCACCGACGCTCGGAACTTCGATCGTTTCTTCCGCATTCGCGAGCTGAGTTAGAGCACAGGCAAATCTAATTTTTAAGTCTTCTGCATCCTTAGTCGGAGTTCTTAACGCAATCGCTATATCATTAGTGACTTGATCGCCAGCTATCGGAATTACTGCAGAATGCTGAATGGCTCCATTAATAAAGACTGCGATATCAGTCGTGCCTCCACCGATATCACATAAGCAGACGCCCAAATCTTTTTCATCCTCCGTTAAGACAGCATCGGACGATGCGAGTTGTTGCAAAATGATTGCATCGACTTCCAACCCACACCGCTTTATGCATTTTTCTATGTTTTGGGCCGCTGAAACTGCGCCAGTCACCATGTGAACTCTAGCCTCCAATCGAACACCCGACATTCCGACCGGGTCACGTATACCTTCCTGCCCGTCAATGATGTATTCTTGGGCTAATGTGTGAAGCAATTTCTGGTCTGCGGGAATTGGTACGGCCTTCGCCACCTCCAAAACTCTAGATACATCTCCAGGAGTTGCTTCAAAATCTTTTATAGCGACGGTTCCATTTGAGTTGAGGCTCCGAATATGACTACCTGATATTCCCGCAAAAACCCCTACAGCCTGGCATTCAGCCATTTTCTCAGCTTCCTCAACGGCTCTTCGAATAGACTGGATTGTAGAATCAATATTGACCACCACGCCCTTTTTTAGTCCACGAGATGGATGCCAACCTAGCCCAATAACTTTAACCATATCCGAACTCGAAACCTCTCCTATAATTGCTACAACTTTCGAGGTTCCTATATCTAAGCCGACGATTAGCTTCTTCTCTTCCTTCTTAGCCATCAGACCAATCCTCTTTAATTTTTTTCTGGTTGAATTTTCCTACCGAAAGACCATTTGAATATCTCAAATCAACTGTAGTGATTTGAGACCAATAATCTTTGATTTTATTATTAAAGGCATATCGGAACCGATGAAGTTTTCTCTGCAATTGACCTCGCCCAAATTTGATTTTTTTGTCATCGGCTGTAACTAAAACCCACTCTCGTCTTTCGGACATCTCAAAGGACTTAACGAAAATGCCACACGCTTCAAGGATTTTTTTTACGGCCAAAAACTCTTTGATCACATTTTTGGGACTTTCGAAAGGGCTGAACAATTTAACCATTTTCTCGAATCTATCTAGGAAAGGAGGGGAAAATACAGAGCCGTCGGAAGAAAGAATCGCGTCCTCCCCCCATCTTGCTACGGGAATCCTTTCAGTTATTTTTACCTCAATACCGGGTGGCCATAACTTTCGGATGAAAACCTCTTTCACCCAGGGCGCTAAAAGCAGATCTCTTCTGATTTGTCTGATGTTGAGATATAAAAAACCTGAATTAATCGACTCTTCTACTTTTGATTTAATGTCCGCAACATCGACATACTCCAGATCTCCTTGTATATACACAGATGTTATCGGCAAGGCATCACTATCTAAAAAAAGCAAGATCGCGTAGGAAAACAAAGCTAAAATAAATAGACCGACCACACATGAGAATAAACTCGTAAGTGGAAAAGTTCTATTTACCAATTTTGAAGTAGAGACCATAGTCATTGTTTTATCCGCTCTTATCTAGACCGTGGGCCAAAATTTCGGTAACTAATTGACTAAATTCTATTCCGGCCGATTTAGCGGACATCGGAACCAAAGAATGATTTGTCATACCTGGTACCGTATTGATTTCTATGAGCTCGAAGTTGCCCTCTTGATCTTTTATGAAATCCACTCGTCCCCAGCCTTCACAACCTATAGCCCTATAAGATTCTACTGCAATGCTTGAAATTTTTTGTATTTCAGATTCGTCTAAATCGCTAGGACAAACATAACGAGTACTACTTGAATCATACTTGGCCGCGTAGTCATAAAAATCTCTGTCAGTCTCTATTTTTACTGTGGGCATAGGTCGTTCGCATATCACCGGAACAGTATATTCCGGCCCTTCGATATACTGTTCTGCCATTACTTCCGAGTCATAACGCCTCGCAATTTCTATCGCCTTTTTAAGACCTTGCTCTGACCTCACGATAGACACTCCTATGCTTGAACCTTGGTTAGGAGGTTTAATAACCATAGGAAAGCCGACTTTAGCTATATCTCCCAAGTGCGTATTTTCTTTTATGGAAACAAAATCCGGAGTCCTCAATCCTTGGTGTCGCCAAATAGTTTTAGCTTTTCTTTTATCCATGCCCAAAGCGCTTGCGAGAACCCCCGATCCGGTATAAGGAATAAATTTAATATCTAAAATGGCCTGTACGCTACCATCCTCCCCCCCTCTACCATGCAGAGCTATAAAAAAAGATTGAAATTTTTCACCATCGAATACACCCAACGATTTTCCGTCCCAATCCACCGTCTCTACATCAAACCCATTAAGAGCAAGCCCTTCACAAACAGCAATACCACTTTTTAGTGATATAGCTCTTTCAGCCGAAGCACCTCCCATTAGGACGCCCACCTTCCCAGCTTTTTGTATGAGGCTTTTCATCTCTTGTTGACTAAATTTAGTCATATTGGGCCACGGCCAGTCCATTTCCTGCCTTACCTACTATTTTTACTTCTTTTCTAAGAACTACACCTGTCTTTCGCCGAACCATACCTCTCATATAAAGAATTAATTTCTCGATATCCGTGGCGCTCGCACCACCATCATTTAATATGAAATTAGCATGTTTAGTAGAAACTACTGCCCCTCCAATTCTACATCCTTTAAGATTACTACTTTCTATAAGACGACCAGCGAAATCACCCCTAGGGTTTGTAAAGACCGAACCACAACTGAACCTGCCAATAGGTTGTGTCGCTCGACGTCTGGCCATATGTGACTCTATCTCCTGGAGACTAGTACCTGCCGCAGATTCCGGCAAACCAAAGCGGGCACTAACGAACCAGGTCGAAGGCCCTTTTATATTACGATACGAAGGGGAAAAATTTGATCTCGCGAGGATTTCCACCCTCCCTTTCGAGTCTATCGTTTCGACCTCTTCGACAAAATCCCAAATCTCCGACCCAGAGGCGCCTGCATTCATCTTAAGGGCGCCTCCTATAGTTCCTGGTATTCCTACCAAGAATTCCAAACCTTTACGATCTCTTACTGCAGACTCTTTAGCTACTCTCGCGCATGCCACACCCGATTGTACATACAGAGATTTATTATCTTCAGACCACATTACTTTTTTAAGGGCTTTGATGGTCGAAATTACAGTACCTGAAAAACCACTATCTCTAACTAAAAGATTGCTACCTAAGCCAAGCCAAATGATATCGTCTTTATCATCTAGGTCTGACATATAAGACACAATTTCCTCTAGATTTTTTGGTTGAAAGAAGAATCTCGCCGAACCTCCACAGCGCCATGTTGAATGTCTAGACATTGGCTCATATTCTCTAAATCTTTTTTCGTGGCCCTTTGTCTTTTGAACAGATTTCATGATGCTATGAGTTCCTCTACGAGGTACCCTATACTGCCAGCCCCTATCACGGCAATTACGTCATCATTTTCTATTACATCGGCAACTGCATCCTCTAAGGAAAAACAGTTGTCTTTGAAAACAGGATCAAATTTACCCCTATTTCGAATCGATCGGGTCAGACTCCGGCCATCAGCACCAGCGATTGGCTCCTCTCCCGCGCCATATACTTCGAACAAGACCACCATATCTGATTCACAAAGAACACTTACAAAATCCTCAAAAAGTTCTTTCGTTCGAGTGTAGCGATGGGGTTGAAAAACAATCACAAGACGATTATCCAACCATCTTCGTCTTATTGTTTTTATTACTGCTTGAATTTCGGTGGGATGATGGCTGTAATCATCCACAATGGTAACGACGGAGGATGAGATACTCATGTTTTCATAGACCTGAAATCTCCTATCTATCCCGCCAAATCTTTCTAAACTGTCCATTATTACTTTGCAATCCAATCCTACTTCGGAGGATACTGCAATCGCGGCTACCGCATTCTGGACGTTATGTTCTCCCGACATATTCAAAGAGAAATTCACGGTGTCTTCTCGACTGGGCATCTTTAGATCAAAGTATTCCTTCCCTTTTTTATGTCTCAGATTTGAAGCTCGGTAATCAGCTTCTTCATTAAAGCCGTAAGTGACTACGTTAGCAGTTATCTGAGGCAGGAGGCTCATTGTTTCCGCATCGTCAGCACACAAATAGGCAACGCCATAAAAGGGCAGTCGCTTTAGAAATTCGGTAAATCCTTGCTTCAAAACACTGAAATCTCCGGCATAATTACACAAATGATCGCGATCTATATTTGTCAAGACAGCCATTAAGGGATGTAAAGACAGGAAAGATCCATCACTTTCGTCCGCCTCGGCCACCAAGTAATCACCACTTCCCAATCTCGCATTAGTGTTCGCGCTCCTTACCAACCCACCTACAATGAAGGTGGGATCCTTGCCTCCGTCCGCTAATAAGGTCGCGATAAGACTAGTCGTTGTAGTCTTACCATGAGTACCAGCCACTGCTATTCCGTAACGAAAACGCATTATCTCCGCTAACATTTCTGCGCGCGGTATGGCCGGCACCCTTCTACTCCTAGCCGCCTCTAGCTCCAAGTTCGATTCGCCCACAGCACTGGAATACACGATCACATCCGCACCCTCGATATTCCGTTCTGAATGCATGTTATTTATACATATTCCCAACGAAGTGAGCCTTTCAGTCACTTTAGAAACGGAAATATCCGATCCTGAAACTTTGTAGCCCAGACTTAAGAGGACTTCAGCTATGCCGCTCATACCGGAACCACCAATACCCACACAATGTATATGCCGAACCCTCCCAAAATTTTTATCATCATACTTAAGCATTTCTAAAACCGGATACAATTATCAACAACCAAAGAAAGTGAATTTTTAGAACCGAGCCGGCGAGCCGCCTTTGCCATGTCAATCAACTTGTCAGGTCGAAATAAAAGTTTGCGAATAGCGTCAGCAATAGATGACGGCGACAATTGTTCCTCCTTTATAATCAGCGCGGCGCCCGCCCGATGGAGAAATTCAGCATTTTTTGTTTGGTGATCGTCAACCGCGTAAGCGTATGGAACTAAAATTGAAGCCACCCCTACAGCCGCTATCTCAGCTACCGTTATAGCTCCTGCTCTAGCAATAACTAAATCCGCGTCCTTATAGGCGAAATTCATCTGCTCTATAAATGCAACTACTTCAATTTCACAAGAACTGTCCACCTTTGAATAAGCTATTTCAGTACGTGATTCATTGCGTTCTCCACATTGATGGAGAACAGAAAGATGTCGTAAACCAGAATTAACGATCCCCTGGGGAATCACATCATTTAGGATACCAGCTCCCCTACTTCCACCGAACACTAAAATACTTACGTTATTTTTTTGACCTGTTCTTACCTCTGGGGGAGGAATAGAGGAAATAGAGTCTCTTACGGGGTTCCCAGTGGTTATCGCTTTCACGTTACCTTTAAATGTATCTGGGAACGCCTGCAAGGTTCGATTAGCCAACAGACTCAAAACCCTGTTAGTAATTCCAGCAACGGCATTTTGTTCGTGTATTACTAGTTTTCGGCGACACAATTTTGCTGCTATACCAGCCGGTCCGCTTACAAAACCTCCCATGCCAATTACCACTTGGGGATTTACCCTAAGAATTATAGAGATAGCCTGGCACACCGAAAAAACCAAGACAAAAGGAGCGCCTATCATCCTCAGAACACCGGATTTTCTTAGACCCTTTACATTAATTGTATACAGCTTAAAATCTAAACCTTCTAATATTTTGTTCTCCATACCTGTTTTCGTACCAATCCAATCAACTTTTATGCCTAATTTTTCCAGGCTTTTACCAACAGCTAACCCGGGGTAAATGTGTCCGCCTGTTCCACCCGCTGCGATTATGACTGATTTAATCACGATGGCACCTCAGTCCTTTCTGAGCTTCTCAAGACTTTATTTTCATAGGCAACCCTTAGCGAAATTCCTATTGCTAAGCAGCTAACCAAAAGATTGTTATTAGCATAGCTAATAAAAGGTAGTGGCAGACCTTTGGTCGGTAAAATACCAAGATTAACACCGATATTCATGAATGATTGTATTCCTATTAAAAGGGCCACCCCATAAGCCGTGTAAGCTCCGAAAATTTTGTTGCTCTGCAGAGCTTTTCCTCCAATAGAGAATAGGCGCCATATCAAAAATAGAAACATCAATATGACGGTAGTTGCTCCGACCACTCCTAACTCTTCTCCCAAAATTGCAAACACGAAATCTGTATGTACTTCTGGTAAATAAAATAGTTTTTGAACACTGTTACCCAAACCAACTCCAAACCATTCCCCATTGCCAAATGCTATTAATGCCTGAGTAAGTTGCCACCCTCCATCTAAAGGGTCAGACCAAGGATTGGTAAAGGTTAACAACCTATCAAGTCTATAAGGAGCACTTAAGGCCATTGTTAAGAGCATCAAAAACACAAGAAAAGTCCATGTTAAAAATCTAATCAATGGAACTCCTGCTAGAAAAAGCATTCCTAACACAGTTGCCGATAAAACCACTGTGCTACCGAAATCGGGTTCGATCATTAAAAGAGAAGAAATTATTGACAATATAAGAAACGGCTTTACAAAACCTTTTAAGTCAGTCGCAATTTGTTCTTTATGACGAACGACATAACTGGCTATATAGATAACGGTTATTAATTTTATCCACTCAGAAGGTTGATAAGAAAATCCTAGTATCTTTATCCATCGATGGGCCCCGTTCACCTCATGCCCCACTCCCGGAACAATAACTAAAATCAATAGAATAATATGTGAGAAAAGTAAAAACGTACTTATAGCCTCCAGGTATCGAAGAGGAACTGCTAGAACAGTGAAGGTAATAAAACAGCCCAGAATGGCGGTAAAAGACTGCCGCCAAAAGTAATGCAGTGACGGAGAGGAATAAGATTCAGAGTAGGGAAGAGTCGTAGAGGAAACCATTACCAAACCGACCAATATCAAGGCTACTAACATAGCTACTAGCGGAAGATCCACGGATGGATTCCCTCCAAGACCAACGGCCTCAGCAGGTACTGCCTGTGATCGGTAAGAGCCCATCTTCATGCCGCCTCCCATTTCTTCACTGCTTCTTTAAAGGCAACTCCTCGAGCTTCATAATCCCTATACATATCAAGACTAGAGCAGGCTGGTGACAATAGAACGATTTCTCCTTTCCTCGCCGATCCCGCAGCAACCGATACAGCCGACTCCATGTTTTTGGCACGAATACAATGCGTTTTATCTGCCAGTACACTATGGAATTGATCTGCGGAACGACCGATTAAAACCACCGTGTGAACAGTAGACTTGATGGTACTAGCCAAATCTTGAATAGAACCTCCCTTAAACAAGCCTCCTACAATGGCAACACCCCCTCTATTTGACATCAAAGATTTAATACCCGCTTGCGCCGCACCTACATTCGTCGCTTTCGAGTCATTTACGAAAGTAATTCCTTTACTGGTACATACAAATTCAGATCTGTGAGGCAAACCTTTAAAGGAAAGCACCGTCTGAATAACCTGACCTCTAATTTCTATAAAAAATCCACATATAGCTAACGCAGCTAAAACATTAGAAATATTATGCTCCCCAATTAATCTTAGAGATTTCGATTCCAAGATTCTTCTACTTCCCTTTGATAAATAATGCGACCCGTTATTTAATATCAGGCCATAGTCGTTAACTTTAGGTTCCGTCATACCGAAGCCGATGAGGTTTCCCTTATAGTCGATTTTCTTCAGTGCCCTGTCGTCCTTGTTTAGAACCGCCACGGGTGCGTTTTTTAAAATCCGCAGCTTGGCTTCAAGGTAATTTTCTAAGGATTCATATCGATCCATATGGTCTTCACTAAAATTCACTATCGCCGCTAAACTAGGCTTCAGTGAATTAGTGGTCTCCAATTGAAAACTAGAAAGCTCCAGAACGTAAAAGTCTGGAATTGGCTCTGCTAGTAAATCCAACACCGGCGGACCAATGTTACCCCCAACTAGAGCAATCAGGCCTGCTGAATCCAGCATTTTTCCTACCAAAGTAGTTACCGTAGTTTTTCCGTTCGTACCCGTGATAGCAATAACCGGCGCCTTAGCAAACTGGGCAAACAACTCGATGTCTCCGATGACCTTCGCGCCGTATTTAGCGAAAATATCGAAGCCTAAATCCATTTTACTTAGCCCAGGGCTTAGAACTATTTTATCACTCGCTTCAAGAAAAGCATGATCAATTCGACCCCTAACGAAGTGAATCGAACCGGAAAAAATATGATCCATTTCGGGAGGATTCTTTCTAGTATCCATTGCTATCAAATCGGCACCCTTTGAGATTAAAAATCGGATGACCGACTGCCCGGTTAAACCAAATCCAATTACGGCATAATCAAATTTCAATACTTTATCGGACATATATTTTCTAATCTCGCATTTCAAAAAAGATCAGCGGACCTTTAAAGTTGCTAAGGCAACGAGAACCAGAACTGCAGTTACTATCCAAAATCGGACAATAACTTTTGGCTCCGGCCAACCTTTTAACTCAAAATGGTGGTGAATAGGGGCCATTTTAAAAAGCCGTTTTCCAGTCAGCTTAAAACTTAAAACCTGAAGGATTACAGACAACGCTTCTACAACAAAAACACCTCCCATTATCAAAAGCAACAATTCTTGGCGCACCACAACAGCCGCCGTACCTATTGCAGCTCCTAGAGCCAAAGAACCTACGTCACCCATAAAGACCTCTGCGGGATAAGCGTTGAACCACAAAAACCCTAAACCAGCACCGACTAAGGCACCACAAATGACACAAATTTCGCCTACATCACGGACATAAGGAACAGCCAAATAACTCGAGAAATTAACATTCCCTGCAACGTAGCCTAGGATAATCAAGGCAGCACCAATCATGACAGTAGGCATGATAGCTAACCCATCTAAACCATCACTCAAATTCACTGCGTTGCTTGTGCTGACAATCACCAAGGTAGTAGTAAATAAATACAGATACCCCAGGTGATAATTTATATTTTTGAAGAACGGGACAATCAACGTAATTTCCACGGGGCTTTCGGAAAGAAAAAATAATAACGAAGCTACCGCGAGGGCAGCCAAACATTGAAGTAGAAATTTTCCCTTTGCAGAGAGGCCATCCGAGCTACCTTTCAGTATTTTTAAGTAATCGTCTGCGAAGCCAATTAGGCCAAATAACAATGTAGAGAACAAAATTATCCAAACGAATCTGTTCGTTAACTCCCCCCACAGAATAGTGCTAATCGCAATTGTTATTAAAATCAAAGAACCACCCATCGTCGGAGTACCAGCTTTTGAAAGATGGCTTTTCGGACCATCTGCTCTTATATTCTGTCCAATTTGCAGTCTTCGTAATAAGGAAATAAAGATCGGCCCGATGGAAATGGATATCACCAACGCAGTCAAACCGGCCAAAATTGTACGTAAAGTTAAATATTGAAACACATTAAAGCCCGAATGGTATTCTGATAACTGAGCAGTAATCCAGAGGAGCATTACTTACCTCCCGAAACTGAAAGAGCATCCACAACATTTTCCAGCATCATAGATCTGGATCCCTTTACAAGCAGGCAAATATCTTCCTCGGATTTTACTGAAATTTGAATTAAACGACGAACCAATAGTTCGCTATCAGCAAAATGTTCCACAGGACCAGGGAATAATTTTCCCACCTCTTCCGCCTTCTCTCCAATAGTAAATAATCTGTCCACACCAACTTCGCCCATTTTTTTTCCAGCCTGGTAATGAAATTTCTTTGACAATTCACCAAGCTCATTCATATCACCAATAACAACCCATTTATGTCCGCTCTGGATCCTTAAAACCTCTAAGGCCGCACTAAGCGCAGAAGGATTAGCATTATAAGTATCATCCAGAATGTGGAGACGATGCTTCCCTCTCAACGGATAAAGTCTACCTGCTGTGGGCGGGCAATCGCTTAAGGCTATCGCAATATCTCTCTTCAGAATGCCAATCGTTGAGGCTGCCGCTGACGCGGCGAGTGCGTTATCAATGTTATGTCGACCTAGGTATTTTAAAGACACTTCTCTGGCTCGTTCACGAGAGCATAAAAAAAAACTACTACCATCGCTTGACAAGTCTTCCTGTTTAGAAAAAATATCGCCAGAACGTCCGAATGTTATGAGTTTTCGGGAACCTACTAGGGTGCGCCAGTAGTCAAAATAGGAATCATCCGAATTCAGAATCGCCGTGCCATTTTTTGGCAAAGCGCTTATCAGCTCGCCTTTTGTTTTTGCTATGATATCGATGGTGCCAAAGCCTGTTAGGTGTGCGGGAGAACACATAGTAATCACCCCAACAGTTGGTTCGGCTATCCGGGCAAGATAATCAATGTCCCCTTGCTTGGCGGCACCCATTTCTAAAACCACAGACCGAATCTCCGGGGACAAACCTAGTAAAGTTAGAGGAAGACCAATTTCGTTGTTCAAGTTTGCTGGCGTAGCCAAAACAGGACCTAACTTTTTGAGAATTACTGCCAACATATTCTTGACGGTTGTCTTCCCAGCTGACCCGGTCACTCCTATTACCGGGACAGCAAATCTTTTCCTCCAATACCTTGCAAGAGAACCTAGAGCGAATCTCGTATCCGAAACCATAATGTGCGGTATTTCGATGCCTTTGACGACTCTATCCACCAAAACGCCTATCGCACCCTTTTCTTCTGCTTCTTCCAGCATATCGTGCCCGTCATAGTGCTCACCCGCGATCGCTACAAATAGTTGGCCCTCAGATAAACTACGAGTATCCGTGCTCACTCCGATGAACTTATGATCAGAACCTACTAAGGTTCCTAATACAGCGGTCGCTACTTCGGATAAATATAAGCTAATCAAACTCTCGCTCCGATAAGAGTTTTTTTACTACCCGTCGATCATCATGTTTAAACCTCTTTCCATCTACTTCTTGGTAGGATTCATGACCTTTTCCAGCAATCAAAACGATGTCGTCTTTTTCTCCATGTTCAATAGCAGCCCTAATCGCGGCAGCGCGATCGAAAATAATATGCGTATTGTTTGTATTCGGGATTCCTTTACAAATATCCTTTACTATATCTTCGGTTTTTTCTCCGCGAGAATTGTCAGAAGTTAGAAAAATATAATCCGCTCCTTTATAGGCCGCAAGGCCCATGACAGCCCTCTTAGATCGGTCTCTATCGCCCCCACAACCGAAGACTACCGAAATTTTTCTTTTAGAAAGCGGCCTCAACGATGAAAGAGCGCCCTCGAGCCCTTCAGGTGTATGAGCATAATCAACAAAAACCAAAACTCCATCGGAGGACTGCCCGCTTAACTGCATGCGACCCGGAATCTGTTTAATGTTACCCAGAGCCTTTCTTATTTCCCCCATTTCAAATCCTGATAGCAATAACGCACCTACTACTAACAAAACGTTTGCCACATTGAAATCGCCTATCAGTCTAGTCTCAAAATCATGTGTAATTTCGCGATAATTTAGATTGAAACTACTGCCGGTTATTTTACAACTCAACTCGGAGGAAAAAATATCCGGTACAAAATCGTCATCCCAAACCAATCTATTTGAAATGGTTAAAACTTTTTTAGCGCCATCAATTTGGTTGAAAATAAACCTACCAAATTCATCATCTAAACTTAAGATTACATTCCTAACAGCCTCATTTTGAAAAAGGCTCAATTTTGCGTTCTTATAGTCAGTATAGCTGCCATGAAAATCCAGATGATCGAGCCCAAGATTGGTATACAAAGCGGTATCAATATTTAAGGCGTCGATACGACCTTGTGAAAGACCAATCGACGACGCTTCTATCGCACAAGACTTGGCTCCAGCTGTCAAAAAATTATTAAGCGCCCGATTTAAAGTTATTACGTCGGGCGTAGTGTTAATAGTAGCAGCTAATCTTCGAGAACTACTCAATCCCTTGCCCAATGTACCTAGGTAGCCACAGGTGCCTTCTAAAAATCCGAGCGCCTTTGACATCAGATAAGAAACTGTAGTCTTTCCATTCGTTCCTGTAACTGCATACACCTTCAACGACTTCGACGGATCTCCAAAAAATCGTCTAGCGACATCTCCCAATGCTTCCTTTATCTTTGGAACAACTAAATACGAAACCTTGGATGGAGGCAAAACAATCGGCTGTTTCTGATATATCACGGTGGATGCTCCCCTATTAATTGCATCATCAGCAAAATCAGCACCACTTCTACTCGACCCTTCCAGTGCAAAAAAACAACTTCCATCAATAGCTTCCCGACTATCTGTTGTGATATCTGTAACATGTTTATCGTAGCTAGCCGGTACGTTGCAGACTCCTTTTAAGAGTGCCGACAAACCTCCTTCGTATTTAGTAGATAAAAAAGTCATCTGGCTTGACCCGAGAAATAATCGGCTACCTGATTAGAATGAGCAAATTGATTAACCTGATTTTGTTCGGTCGGCACCAAATCGGGGCGAATATTCAGGAGTCTAGCAGCTTCTTGCATCACCGCCGAAAAAACGGGAGCTGCGACTGTTCCTCCTCCTCCGGCTCTCGGATTATCAATTACGATAACTGTTACAAGTTGGGGCTTTCTAGCTGGAAATATCCCTGCAAAAATCGCCATGTGCTGATCTTCCAAATACTTCCCACCTGCGGACTTCCTTACCGTCCCCGTTTTCCCTGCCACCGAATATCCTGGTATTCTAGCGAGCTTACCTGTACCAGATTCGACCGCTGTTTCTAGCATATTTCGCAACGATAGAGTGACGTCTTCCTTGAGAACGCGATTTTTTGATTCAAATGAGGAGGGCCGTTTCACCACTGTCAAAGGTATTGAAAAGCCACCATTGGCAATTACTGAATAGGCCTTCGCCAATTGAGACGTTGTAACCGCCATTCCATAGCCATAAGATATAGTCGCGCGCTCCGTGGGATGCCAAAGTTCAAAGCCCTTCAGGCGCCCGTAGGATTCTCCTGGAAACATTAAACCGCTAGGGTTACCAAATCCGACATCGTTCAAAGTTCCCCACATCGATTCAACACCCAAGTCTAATGAAATCTTTATAGCGCCGACATTGCTGGATTTTTCCAGAATTTGTCTGAGAGTAATAACCCCGTAATTTTTTATATCTCCAACCCAATAGTTCCCTAGTTGAAACCTACCTGGTGAAGTATCAACTTTCGACTCCGGTTCATAAAGCCCGTCGGACAACACAGCAGCAGCCGTAAATGGTTTAATAGTAGAACCTGGCTCGAAAGCATCAGTTACTGTTCTATTTCTGACCCTATGCGGAGCCATACTGCTACGAAGATTAGGATTGAAAGAAGGTTGGTTGGTCATGGCAATCACCTCACCAGTGCCAACTTTTACTACAACTAAAGAACCGGCATCTGCATTATGTGTTTGGACAGCTTCTTTTAAATATTTGAAGGCAAAATACTGAATTCTTTGATCAATCGTTAAATTTAGATCTTTCCCTGGTTCCGGTTTTTTTATGATCTCGGGCTCTCTGATCGCATTTTTCTTGGCGTCGCGAAAAACCTTCTGTGTCCCTGGTATGCCTGACAGATGCCTATCATAAAGTAGTTCTATTCCCTCCTGGCCTTTATGGTCGTCTCCGGTATATCCTAAGAGATGAGAAGTCTCATGCTTATGTGGATAGAAACGACTAAACTGTCTTTCGAATCCCAGACCATTAAAATTTAGCGCTCTGACTCGATCAGCTACTTCCGGCGAAATTAACCTGGGCTGAAGATAAACGAATTTAGACTCCGGGCGAGATAAAAGCCGGTTTTTAAGATACCCTTTTTCCTGCCCAATCAAGGCCTCCAATTGACTCCACCGATTCTGTTCAGTCAAGAATTTTTGCGGGCGCACATAAATAGACTGACTCTCAACACTTATCGCGAGCAATTCTCCATTTCTATCTAAAACCTTACCGCGTATCGTCGGAATGCTTTCCACTTTATTATATTGCTGCATCCCTTTCTTAATGAGAAAATCTCTGTCTGTAATCTGAATATCAATAGCACGCAAAATTAACAAGATACTGGAAAGAAAAAAACAAAACACAACGAATCTTTGTCGGATATTTAGAGAGGTTTGTTTGTTTTCTATGTTATTCATCTTACGACTATGATTTCAGACAGATCAGGGTTATACATATTCAAGCGCGACTCGGCCAAATCCTCTACTCGGTAACCACTCGCAAGATGGGCATATTCTAAAAGTAATTTGTGGTTCTCTATTTCTAATTCCATTGTCTCGTCGGAAAGTCGGTCAAGCTCCTTCAAAGCGTACCTAATAGAATGACGCGTCTTAATTAGCTCGACCGAGGACACGAAAGTCAGTACCACGAGAAACAAAAGAACCATTGATTGCTTCATAACAGAGACTCCAACGCACGCAATCGCGCGCTACGAGATCTTCGGTTCAGTCTGATCTCCTCTTCGGACGCTGTTACGGGCTTTTTCGTGAGCAACTTATAAACGGGAGAAGATACGTTGCCAATGACATCTCTATCTGGTCTAGAAAGTTCTCGGAACCGGCGCTTAACTAGCCTGTCTTCTAGTGAATGAAATGATATGACGAGTAATCTTCCACCTTTTGATAATATTCCTAAGACCGAATCCAGGATCTTTTGTAATTCAATTAACTCTTCATTAAGGAAAATCCGAATAGCCTGAAAAGACCGGGTCGCAGCATCTAATTTGAAACCGCTATAACTTGACGACCGAATAATATTAGCCAGCTCTGTAGTGGTCTTTATTGCCTTTTTTCTTCTTTGAGTTACTATTCGCTTGGCGATTTTTCTAGAGTTTCTTTCTTCCCCAAAATTCCATAAAACCTCCGCAATCTCCCTTTGCGAAGCGCTGTTTATCCAATATTCGGCAGTCGGGCCCTTCCTCTGATTCATTCGCATATCTAGGGGGCCATCATACCTAAAACTAAATCCTCGGGAGGAGTCCTCTAGTTGTGGGCTAGATACACCTAAATCAAAGAAAACACCATCAACTTCTTTTTGTATTTGAGGTACAATGGACGGTATAGTCGAAAATTCTGAGTCGATGATTTGTAGGCGAGAATCGATTTCTGCCAACCTTTCAGCACAAGCTATCGCATCCAAATCTCTGTCAAAAGCAATTACCCTACCCTTCTGAGAAAGTTTGCTGAGAACCAATTGGCTGTGGCCACCTCTGCCAAAGGTAGCATCAACATAGGTACCATCTGGATTTATGTTCATGAATTCCAGGAATTGAATTGGAAGGACTGGGGTGTGCGTAATACTCTGACTGTTCATAGCGACAAGGAGTCCAACCCTGAAGAAGTTGAAGCGGCCTGATCAACAACGGACTCCAACCAAGAATCCCTTTCTTCTTTCCACACAGAGGCGTCCCAAATCTCGAGTTTATTTCCCTGTCCTAGTAGAACCGTATCTTTTTCTATTCCCGCGAGTGCTCTCACTTCTTGAGACAATAAAATTCTACCCTGCGGATCCAACAAACAATCGGAAGCATATCCACGCATAATTTGCTTCGTCCTGCGCGTTTGTCTATCGAAATCGCTCAAAGCGGATAAAACAGTTTCGATTCTTTCCCATTCAAGTAAAGGATAAAGCCAAAGTGCTCGATCCCATGGATTGAGAGTTATCACCAATTCCACGACCTGCTCCTTATATAGCAAATCCCTAACTTTTGAAGGTACGGCAAAACGTCCTTTTGAATCGACCGTTACCGTGTGAATGCCTCTGAACATGTCAATCCCTTAAATGTTGTGGCTTTTAGGTCTGGAAAGTAACCAGCAGTCAACAGCCGCTCTCAAAACCATATAAAACCCCACTTTTTCCCACTTTCTACCACCAGAGGTATCACTATACGAATGTTGGCGGAAAACTGTCAAGAAATAGAACGGGTTTTAAGGTGTTTTTTGTATCTACAACAGACACTTAGGATCCTTTCAAACACAAAGCAGCTAGAGTCAGGATTTTATTTGATGGTCATAAGATTATAAAAATCATGGTGATATAAACATTTCTTGAACCTATTTCCGGAATAAACGGTAAATTTACTCATGTTTAATGGATATTCAAATTTTTCCGGAAATAAAAGGTGCAAGTCGACCTATAAGCCGGGTTCTGTGTTGCCTAATTTTGGCACAGTGATCATTCATCTGCGACGTATGTCACCATACGCCTGTAGCGACCTACCCGGAAACTCGTGCGGACCACACTCCACGCGAACGTTCGTTCCCCTATTTAGTCTTGCTCCAGATGGGGTTTACCATGCCGTCAGCTTTCACCAACGCGGTGCGCTCTTACCGCACCTTTTCACCCTTACCTACTGACAGTAGGCGGTATCTTTTCTGTGGCACTTTCCGTAGACTCACGTCTCCCAGGTGTTACCTGGCATCCTGTCCTATGGAGCCCGGACTTTCCTCCACTGCACTAAGACAGAACAGCAGCGATCACCCGGCCGACTTGCTAAGTATTATTTTGCTTTTTATTTTTGTTTTTTTCAAAGACAATTTTACCCGAAAGAGAGAGAGCCCTTTCATAAACCATATTTCTCTTGAAATCAGTCATTCTACATACCATTTTAACGGCGGTTTTAATATCTACCTCTTCTAATAACACTTTTAACCAAGCGTCAATCTGCATCTCCAATTCTTCTGCTCGGCCAGGCGAGCCTGCAACAATAATTGTAAATTCTCCTTTTGTGTTTTTACTGGCAGCCTGAACCTTCATCAACACATCCGATACCGGCCCTCTATAGGTCGTCTCAAACATTTTCGTCAATTCCCTTGCGACAATTATTCTCCTATCGGAACCCATAACTTTCTCAATGCCTTGTAAAAAGCTAACAATCCGGTGAGGTGCTTCATAAAACACTGTACTTCGGCTTTCATTTTTAAGCTCTGCTAAACGACGTAAACGATGTCCTTCTTTACTAGGCAAAAATCCTTCAAAAACAAATCTGTCGATAGGCAGATCACTTATTGAGAGACATGCAACTAAGGCCGAAGGCCCTGGGACGGGTATTAAGGGAATACCAACATCTGCTACACCTTTTACTAGTTTATATCCGGGATCGGATATTAAAGGAGTGCCAGAATCACTTATAAGGGCTAGGGCGGCCGAGTCGTCTAGCATTCTTTTTATAACTGCACTAGATTTTGAGGTCTCTAGATGATCATGATAAATAATCATCTTATTTTTTATGCCATATCTGTCTAAAAGGTGCTGGCTCTTCCTCGTATCCTCTGCCAGAATAAAGTCTACTGCACTCAAAACATACTGGGCCCGAGAGCTAAAATCTGCTAGATTCCCAATAGGCGTTCCTACTACATATAAGGCAGGTCTTTTTAGGTCAAACTTAGTGGAATCCATAGTACACCTCCGGAAAATTCGCTATGAAAGATGCGACAATCAAATTAGTTACGTTGATAATACTAATTGCCCTTAGCGGTTGTTCTAACTATAACATTTTGCAAAGTACCTCTACTGCATCGAAAACTGAAAAAATACCCTCTAGCCCCCAAAGCGAATATTCCTCTACGAATCAAATAACAACTATTGATTATGACACCGGAAAATTAACACTGTTTGGTTCGACTCCCGTTAAAATCAAGAAGATAGGCGTTTTACTACCTCTTGATGAATCTTTCAAAGACATCAGTGTTGCCATTCGAGACGGCTTGATATCGGCCTGGTACGAAAATTCTGAGCAAGAATATCGACCTCAATTATTTTTCTTCTCGACCTCCAGCCCTCTCTCAAACACCATCGAAAGAATCAAGAGGGAGAAAATAGATTTTGTGATCGGACCGTTGAGAAAAATGATGATTCCTAGAGTCGAAAATTTACTCCCTTCGGGTGTCGGGATGCTTGCTCTTAACACGACATTACCATCATACGTCGAGACCCCTGGTTACTATCAATTTGCTCTTGCTCCAGAGGATGAAGCCATCCAGGTAGCTAAAAAGGCTAGAATCGCGGGGGATAGGATGCTACTAATCGTACCTAAAACTGAGTGGGGCGACCGCATGTCGCAAGCCTATAAAAATATTTGGGAAGAACTAAATGGTAGCATCGCTTCAGAAATTTCTTTCAACCCTAAAACGAGCAACTACTCTGAACTTGTAAAAGAGTCTCTTAATATAGAAGGGAGCTATTCCCGTCGGCGCTTATTAAAAAATTTAATAGGAATGAAAATAGAATTTGACGCCAGAAGACGGGAGGATATAGACGTAATTTTGCTGGCGGCCAACGGAATACAGGCGAGGCAAATTCTGCCTCAACTCAGATTTCACAAGGCCGAGAATGTTCCCATTTTCTCCAGCTCTCACGTGTATTCGGACTTTCACTCAAACGCTAACAATAAGGATTTAGAAGGTTTGACTTTCGGTGATGCTCCTTGGGTTACTGGCGAAGAAAACTATTTTCTACGGAAAACGCTGAGAGATACCGCCCATCCTGCAAACGACTACCCTCGCCTCTTCGCTTTTGGGAGAGACGCGTACAGTATCTTACCTTTCTTGAAGAAAATGGAAAAATCTCCTTACATACGAATACCGGGCGCGACGGGAAATCTGTGGCTAGATTCAGACAAAATGATTCATCGAGAACTCAAGTGGTTTTACTTCAGAAATGGAAGGCCCAGATGGCAGAGTAACAGTTCTTGACAACTTAGGGTTAAACTAACCTGATTACAAGTTATCGTATATTTTTCGCCGTATTCACTAGGGACTATAAAGACAAATTGAATAAAAAAGAACTCGTTAAATCTATTATAGATGACAGCATAAGGGTAAAAAACCTTTGTGCCGAACAATCTGTAGACAATATAACGGCGGCTGGTAGTTTGGTTGCTGATGCCGTCTACTCGGGACGAAAAATACTGAGCTGTGGCAACGGAGGGTCCGCTGCCGATGCACAACATTTTTCTGCTGAACTATTAAACCGGTTCGAAAAAGAACGAAAAGAGCTCGGAGCTATAGCTCTAACGACAGACAGTTCGACATTAACCTCAATAGCCAATGACTATAGCTTCGATAAAATATTTGAAAAACAAATTAGAGCCCTGGGGGATAAAAATGACATCCTTCTCGCGATAACAACTAGTGGCAATTCAACCAATATAGTAAATGCTATAATTGCAGCCCAAGAAAAAAAAATGACTGTTATTCTCATGAGTGGAAAAGACGGTGGTAAAGCCGCTCAGTTGCTTCAAAAAGGTGACATTGAGTTGCGTGTACCCGATCAATCAACCGCTCGAATCCAAGAGGCACATATTATGATGATACACTGTATGTGTTCTATAGTTGACCAAAAATGAAACTAATCCGAATACATAAGATGTTTTCGATGAGAGTAGGTTCCTTAATAGTTGTATCTTATTTGACAGGTTGTGTGGGAATAAATGAATACCGAACAACCGGGACCTTCATAGAGGATTTTTCGATCGAACGAAAAGTAGCAAGCTTCTTAAAAAAAGATGACGAACTAAAAGAGAAAACGTATGTCAACGCAACTAGCTACAATGAATCACTACTGTTGACGGGCCAAGTTCCCGATCAAAGATTGAGGGATCGAATAATCAAGAAAGCTAGTAAAGTAAGGAAAGTAAGAAGAGTACACGACTATCTTACTATTGCGTCCCCGAGCTCGGTGATGTCTCGTTCAAATGATAGCTATCTCACCACCAAAGTTAAAACTAGGATCTTGGCTACCGCCCTGTTTAAAAAAGAAAAAAACGTCGCAGCGGATCGAATAAAGGTCGTAACTGAAAACAGCGTCGTTTTTCTCTTGGGGGTTGTCACCAAAGAACAAGCTAATACCGCTTTAAAAATCGCCAGAGAGACACCGGGTGTCCAAAAAGTCATTTCTCTATGGGAGCTACTGTAGATACTACTTTGTAAGCTATTCAACGATGGTGAGTTTGGGTTTGACGGGTTCTTTTTGCGTCAAACGCACATTATCGTTCGAATTTTCGGGTGGGATGAAATTGATAGTTCGCGGATTTTTTAAAAGAATTCCAGCTCCATTTTCTCGGGCGTAAACCATGTGAATTCCACTCAAAGGAATAGCAATCTGCTGAGCTACTCCGGAAAAACGCGCACTGAAAGTAAGCCCTCCATCGTCCAACGAAAGGTTCCGTATAGCTTCTTCGCTCACGTTTAAAGTAACGAATTCTCCTCCCATCAATTGATTAGGGATAAGAGTGCCTTTTTCCTTAGTTTTCGCTAGTACGTAAGGAGTGAAGCCGTCCTCAATTATCCACTCAAGAACTGCTCTTATCACGTAAGGCAACCCTGATGTCATTATTAAATCCGCATTTCTTTTTCAAAAACTGACAAGCTGCCCTGAAACGACTCCCGCTCAAATATCAATTCCCCATATTTCACCAACGGCTTAGCTGCGCTGCCTAAACGTATTTGCCAATGATCTATCCGCCACAGAATAGTGGCCATGCACAAATCTACCAGGGAAAACTCGTCAGACATAAAATATTTAAATTGTTCAAAAATAGGCACCAGAACCAAAAGATTATCTTTTAGAAGTTTTTTACTTTTCTCTATAGTAATCTCACTACCATTGTCTATATCTGCGGCAAGAGTAAAAAGATCCTGCGCAATTCTGTAGCGGAGTTGTCTGTTTGCGGCTCTCGCTACCGGGTCGACTGGCATAAGTGGTGGATGTGGATATCTTTCATCTAGGTACTCCATTATAATTTGAGAATCATACAACACCAGATCACGATCAATTAAGGTCAACAACTTCCCATACGGATTTAAAGTATTTAAATCCTCTGGTTTGTTCTCGTCATCAACATACTGAATCTCAACACTGATTTCCTTCTCCTTAAGAACCAGGCGAACACTATGACCTTGAAGGTCCTTTTGGTCTGCATATAAAGTCATCACCGAACGCCTATTCGCTATAGTAGCCATCTAGTGAATATCCCTCCAGTATTCCCTTTTCGTTAAATACGAGAAAACAAAAAGTAGAATCAGAAAAGCTATCACCCAAAAACCAATTTGATAGCGTACCAACCTGGCCGGCTCGCCAACATAAACTAAAAAGGATACTAGATCCCTAGTCAAAGTTTCATATTGGGAAGGCGTGAGCTTGCCTTCAACGATAGTTTTAAAGGCATAAGAATCCGATCCTAGTCTCTCCGTCTTTTCCAAAGTTCGATATCCCTGCAATTCCCAAAGCACATGGGGCATCGCGGTTTCGGGAAAGAACAAATTATTTACACCTGTGGGTCGATCAGGATCGACATAAAATCCATTAAGAAATGAGTAGAGCCAATCTTCGCCTCTGACCCTAGCAATTACAGACAAATCAGGCGGTGATACTCCGAACCAAGATGCCGCCTCTTCTGAGTCCATTGCTATTTTGATGTTGTCCCCTACTTTATCGCTGGCGAACATAAGGTTGGTCTTCAAAACATCCTCACTTAGACCGATATCACTCGCCATTCTGTTGTATCTCATGAATTGGATTGAATGACATCCAGAACAGTAATTAAAAAAAGTCTGAGCTCCGCGTTGAAGAGAATTCCTCCTTCCTATATCAACATTCGCATCCAACAATTCCACTCCGGAGGAACCGGCAGCAAAAGATTGAGACCAGAAAAACAACTGTAGACAAAGAAGTAGAATCTTAATGATCATTAAAGGTAACTCTATCTGGAAGTGGTTTCACTTTGTCAAAAGTTGTGTAAATAGGCATCAGGAGAAAAAACATAAAATATACAACCGTAAAGAATTGAGCTACTAAGGTCCTAACGGGCGTAGGAGGTAGGGCACCGAGATAACCTAATACCAAAAAAGACGTGACGAATGCGCCAAGGGCAAACTTAGACATCCATCCTCGATACCTTAAGGATCTAACAGGACTTCGGTCGAGCCAGGGTAATAAAAAGAAAATCATGACAGCAGCACCCATGAAAATTACTCCCCATAGCTTTGCGGGAATCCAAAAGAAATTGACAGTATTTGCCCTTAAAATCGAGTAGTACGGAGTAAAATACCAAACTGGCGCTATGTGTTCTGGAGTAGCCATGGGGTTAGCAGGAACAAAGTTGTTATGTTCTAGGAAATAGCCGCCCATTTCAGGAGCAAAAAATACAACCACAGAAAATAATATAAGGAAAAAGATAATTCCAGTTAAATCCTTTATTGTGTAGTAGGGATGAAACGGGATGCCATCTATCGGCTTACCATCTGAATCTTTATTATCCTTTATTTCTATCCCGTCAGGATTATTAGAACCGACCTCATGTAAAGCCAGTATATGCATAACGACTAAACCTGCGATAGCGAAAGGCAAAGCTACAACATGAAGGGCAAAAAACCTATTTAACGTAACGTCTGAAACGACATAGTCTCCTCTTATCCAGGTCGAAAGAGTTTCACCGATAAAAGGAATCGCGCCAAAGAGCGAAATTATAACCTGAGCACCCCAATATGACATTTGCCCCCAAGGCAAGAGGTAACCAAAAAACGCCTCAGCCATTAAACTCAAGTAAAGGAACATTCCGATAATCCACAGTAGCTCCCTCGGCTTTTTGTAAGACCCGTACAATAGAGCCCTAAACATGTGAAGGTATATAACGATGAAGAAAAAAGAGGCACCAGTAGAGTGTAAATACCTAATCAACCAACCCCACTCCACGTCCCTCATAATGAACTCCACAGATGAGAACGCCTCAGCAGCTGATGGTTTGTAACTCATAGTTAGCCAAATCCCAGTAACAATCTGGTTAGCAAACATGACCAAGGAAAACACGCCGAAGTAATACCAGAAATTGAAATTTTTTGGAGCGTAGTACTGTCCTACATGTTCATTCCAAAGACTCATCAACGGAAACCGATCATCAACCCAATTTCTCAAACCGGTTATTCCCTTGATCAGTGCATTCATGCCTTTTCTCCGTCGATCTCTCCAATAACTATTCTTTGTTCTGAAAGGAATCTATAAGGTGGAACCGCCATGTTAGTCGGGGCTGGTACCCCAGCGTATACCCTGCCAGCCAAATCAAACTTCGATCCATGACAGGGGCAATAAAAACCTCCTTTCCAATCAGGCCCCATAGCGTCATTGTCTAAGCCGGGAAAGAAGTTGGGAGAACATCCCAAATGCGTACAGATGCCGACCAAAACCAAAAACTCTGACCGTTCAGAACGCCATGGGTTTTTAGCAAACTCAGGTTGCTCAGAGGCGACCGATTCAGGATCTTGCAGCAAGTCAGATTGGAATTGGTTAAGTTGTTCAATCTGCTCACCCGTTCTTCTAACGATCCATACAGGCTTACCTCTCCACTTCACCGTAATCCGTTGCCCCGGTTCAATGTTGCCAATATCAGCTTCCACTGGCGCACCGATCGCTTTTGCCCGAGCACTCGGTTGGAAAGAGGCTAGAAAGGGAACGGCAGCTATAGTCGCACCGATTCCGCCAAGAAGAGCGGTCGTACCTGTAAGAAAATCTCGTCTGCCCTTATCGGTAGAATTTTCACTCATGTCCTATTTATCACTCCGAATAATATTTTTTCACCTGCTAATATGGCGAACTCAGCTATCCAAAAGGAAATGTACCGAATGTTCTTGACAAGGATTTCAATCACACTATTCCGTCCCACGGGAATAGATCCTGCCAATAACTCCCTTCAGTTTATTGTACCACTAAATCGAAATTTAATTTAATGAAAATAAGTAAAGTTTTTAGAACTTTTATGTGTCTATTCGAATAATGAAAAAGGCTAGATTCACTAATCAGAGCCTTAACCGCATAGAGCTTTTAGCGCTGCTATAAACCCCGTATTTTCCCGATGACTGCCGATAGTAATCCTCAAACAATCCGTTAAAGCGGGATGTGACCCTGACAAATCTTTTACTAGAAATCCCTTACTTTTTAATCTATTAAATACTTCAGGACCGCTTTTTCCTTTCGGTCGAACCAATATGAAATTAGCCTCACTCGGCCAAACTTTTAGATTTTTGAACACAGATAACTGTTCCCACATCCATTCTCTCTCCTTTATCAACTCTTTGATATTTTCCAAAACCAATTTTTCTTGCTCTAACACAAACATAGCACCTGCTTGGGAAAGAGAATTGATGTTGTAGGGCATGCGAATTTTCTCTATTAAATCTACCCAAGGTTTCAGGCCATAAAGCATTCCGACTCGCAGACCGGCAAAACCAACCTTGGATAAAGTTTGAAGAACCAAAAGATTCTCAAAAGATTCCACTAACGAGACAAAGCTACGTTGGGAGAATCGCCAATAAGCTTCATCTAAAATAACAAGCCCTTGAGTCGAGCGACAAATACGCTCAAGATCAATCCTCCTTATTGCCTTACCTGTAGGATTGTTCGGGCTGGCAAGAAAAATAAGTGAAGGACTGACAGCTTTAGCAACTTCAATTATCCGTTCAACGTCTAGATCAAAATCGTCGAAAGAAGTACTAACTTCTATGTAACGCAAACCGACGATTTCTGCGGCAATTTTGTAAACAGAGAAAGTAGGGCCGGGACATAGCATTGCTGAATTAGGAGATCCAGCAGTTAACAAACATAACAGAAGAATTAGCTCATCCGAACCATTCCCCAATATTACATCTACTCCTTCACTCAGACCGTTGGCTTTTAGCAACCTGCCCCGCAATTTCTCGGATTTAGGGTCTGGATATCGATTCAACGCCACTTCCCTTAGAGAATGATGAAGCTCCTCCAATGTCTCTTCGGCCAAGGGAAACGGTAACTCCATCGCATCCATTTTCACGAGACCTGAAGCTGACTCCGCTCTATAGGGTTTTAATTCTCGTAACCGTTTAGGGACGATCTTTTCAATTCGTTCTTCAAAAGTCATTTTGTATCAATTCGCATCAGCGCCGACCTAGCATGAGCGGTCAAACCTTCAGCCTTAGCTACTTCTGCCGCTACGAAACCCATTTTGGAGGCATTTTTAGCCTGACACTCGATTATCGAAGTCCGCTTTTGGAAATCAGCCACCCCTAGGGCCGAAGAAAACCTTGCGTTACCCGAAGTAGGTAAAACATGATTAGGACCTGCGCAATAGTCTCCGAAAGATTCCGGAGTATGTCCTCCGAGAAAAATGGCACCAGCATGTCTTATTTTAGACAAATAATTTCTCGGGTTTTCGACAGACAACTCTAGATGTTCAGGCGCAACCAAATTCGCTATATCTATTGCTTCCTCCAAATTCTTCACTTTGATTAGCGCTCCGTGAGACTTCAGAGAACTGAGGATAATATTTGACCGTGGTAGAGTTTTGACAAACCGCAGTAAGTTTTTCTCCACCTCTTCTAAAAAATACGACTCCGTTGCTATAAGTATAGCTTGAGCATTCTCGTCATGTTCTGCCTGTGCAAGCAAATCCATAGCGACCCATTCTGGATTAGCCTTACCATCACATATTATTAATATTTCGGAGGGACCGGCAATCATGTCAACACCCACCGTACCAAACAATTTCTTTTTCGCCTCGGCTACAAATAAATTCCCTGGACCAACTATCTTGTCTACCCTCGGAATTGTCTCGGTACCGAAAGCCAAAGAAGCTATGGCTTGGGCTCCACCTACTGAGAACACCTGGGTAACTCCGCTGATCGCAGCGGCAACCAAAACCGATTTAGACAGAACTCCTTTCGTAGCTGGCACAACCATTATAATTTCTTTTACACCTGCGACCTTAGCGGGAATCGCATTCATAAGAACAGATGAAGGATAGGAAGCTGTGCCTCCAGGCACATATATCCCAACGGAGTCTAAAGCAGTTATTTTTTGCCCTAACACAATGCCCGAATCATCAGTAAACTCCCAAGAACCATCCTTTTGCCGTTCATGGAAAGCCCTGATGCGTTTTGCACTGATAGCCAAGGCGTCCCATAATTCTTCCGATATCGATTCATCCAAACCTTTAAACTCAACCTTCAATTCTTGGGGCTTCAAAACTGTACGATCGTCTAGACGATTAGTGTAACGAACTAAGGCCGCGTCACCTTCTTTTCGAATCGCGTCGATTATCTGATTTACTACATCGGTCACGCCAGCATCCGACCCGGGAGCTCTACTCGAAACCAATCTTTCTAATTGTTGACTGAACTGAGCATCGCTCGACCTTAGTCGATT
>CAZXQY010000028.1:0-27460 GCA_964642505.1 uncultured Gammaproteobacteria bacterium
AATTAAGCGTGACGGCCGCTGCGACTATCCACTCCAGGGTGGTCGAACAATTCCACTGCGGGTTTAGCCGATTGGACCCCACTAGAATTTTGATTTCCGATGAAGTGTATTTAACGGCGTGTGGTTTGTCTAAAAACAAGGCGCGATCGGTCAAGGAGTTAGCTAGCCGTGTTCTGGATAAATCTTTGCCTTCTGAAAAAGAGCTTCAAGAAATGGCAGACGAGGACATTGTGGAATCCTTGACTAGTGTTAGAGGAATTGGAAGATGGACGGCTCAGATGATATTGATATTTCAGCTTGGTCGTCCTGATGTATTGGCCGTCGATGATTTGGCGCTTCGGAAGGGTCTTGCTATCCTAGTCGGGAAGAAGTTGCAGAGCAGTCGAACGGATTTAGAAAAATATGCTCGCAGGTGGAGACCTTTCCGAAGTGCAGGGAGCTGGTATCTATGGAGACTCAATCGCTCTCCTCTAAAAGAAGATTATTTGAAAACAATGGGCATATAATATCGAATTGTTAATCCAATAGTGGTCGCATTTTATGCCAGTTGGTTATTCTTTCGTATGCGGAAGCCGCTCTGATGAGTAAACGTTCATCACCTTTTTTCCCGATAAACTGCATTGAGGTAGGAAGTCCATCTTCGGTAAAGCCATTAATTAATGTAATGGTGGGATGTCCAGAGAAATTTGTAGGGGCCGAAAATCGCACTAACGGAGCTATTTCCTCAAGAGGAGTAATTGCTTGTGGTGGTACATCGCTGACTCTCGGCGCTGGAGTCGGCATTCCAGGGCATACCATAACATCGATGCCAGACAAGAGTTCATCAATTAGCGCGTTTGTAGCCTGTCTTTGTCTTGTGGCCCGCGCGTAGTCGAGAGAATCGACTTGGGTCCCGTGCTCTAGCAGTGAGCGGAAGACTGGTCCATAATCTTTTTCGTTTTTTGGATAAAATTGCTGGTGCCCGATCAAAGCATCGACAGAACAGATTGTCATCCAATGTTCCGCTGCATCATAAATCTGAGGGGCAGTAAGTTCCAAGATGCTGGCGCCGTTTTGCTCCATCAGTTCTATTGATTTAAATAGCGCTTCTGACATTTCCGTATCTGTGTCGGTTGTGCAATAAACTCGATCTATCCCTATTCTGAGGTCAGGTAGATCCTGTTCAATTTGTTTTAAGTAGCTTGTTTTTGGGTCGATTCGGGTGGAAGCATCCCTAGGATCCCTCCCAACTAATACCTGCAGCATAGCTGCTGCATCCCAGACACTCCTAGCCATAGGGCCGATATGATCTAAAGTATCAGATAATGGGAATACACCATACCTACTAATCTTGCCGAACGTGGGCTTAATTCCAACTATGCCGCACGCAGCGGACGGAAATCGGATGGAGCCACCGGTATCGGTACCTAAACTGGCAAAACATAGCGAGGCAGCGGTTGCAGCTCCAGAGCCGGATGACGAAACACCTGCCCAGTGTTCTCTGTTCCAAGGATTTTTTGGATAATCAAATTCTGGGTGATAACCATACAAAGCGAATTCGGTTAGGTTTAGTTTACCCAGCATTACAGATCCAGCACCCCGAAGCCGCTCAACCACGGCGGCATCATAGTTTGGTACAAAGCCCCTAAGTATAGTAGACGCACATTCGGTCGGAATATCCGCAGTATAAATTAGATCTTTGTATGCGATAGGTATTCCGTGCATTGGCCCTAAATATTTTCCAGTCATTATTTGTTTTTCCGCTAGCTCTGCGTCTCTTAGAGCTAACTCGCTTGTAACTAGGCTGTAACTATTAAGGTGTTTGTCATAGTCTTCGATTCGAGCAAGCATGGCTTTTGTGAGTTCCACAGGGGATACTTCCTTATTCTCGATCAAGGGGGCGACTTTTTGTATGTTGGCTGTTAAAAGGTCGGCTAAATCAGTCAAGGTAGAGTCTCCTATTCTACTAAATTAGAATTGTGTCCCTGTTGCGAGCTAGAACTTTTAAACCAATACCAATAAATATTTCTTTCGTCGTAAATGGTCGGAGAATACTTCCGTTCTTCCGCTAAAAATTGGCATGTATCCACCATTCTATCTTTGATGAGACGTTCCAGCAGTATTCTTATTTCCATTTCTGAAGTCGTATATTTGTGCTTTCGCGCTTTGGAAACCAATTCTCGACACAAGGCTTCAAAGTTTACGTATTTACCCGATACCTCTTCTAATATCCAATTTCTGATTAGCATATCTTTGCCTTTCTGGAAATTACGGAGCTAGATTCTCGATTTCTGAGAGTGACGGAAAATTGTCAGAAGGACTCTTCTTCTTCGAGAATACCTCTTCCCCTTCTATCAGAATATCGAATATTCCCTCGGTACCCTCGGTTAGCTGTACCTCAGAATATCCTAATTTGAATAGTTCATCTCTCACCCGGAGAGCTTCGGGAAGGTAATTTCAGACGCCGCAGTACTTTATTTCGATCATGTGTTTTGCTCCTTGCTCCTTTCTAGATGCAACCTTAACGTATTAAGCAGACTGATAATACTAAATTGTCCTATTCTAGGCCTGTCTCCTGGTAATAGCACTTTATCGACTATTATTTGGTTGTTATCGGCAATTCCGAGATAGGTATCGCCGGCGGTAGAGCTACCGGTCACGTCATGTGTCCCAGTAATAGATAGTCCTATGTCAGCTGAAAATAGCGATTTAACTTTTAAGGCAAGCGTTTCGGCTGCTGTTCTGGTGCCTACAGAATCCTTTTCTAGGCCTAAAACTTTTATTCGAGAAACTGTCGAGCTAGGTACTATTCCACCAAGGAACGTTTCGCCTCCCGGGTCTATATTGCTCAGTCTACTAGAAGCCATCCCGCCACTCGTTAATTCGGCAATCGCCATCGTAAGGTTATTTCTTTTCAGGATGTCAATCACGCAAGATTCCATAGTCTCATTATCAATTCCAAAAATAGTTTCCCCGAGGATATTTCTTACTTCGTTTTCTTCATGGTCTAAAATTCTTTTTAAAGAAAAAGAGTTTTTGGCCTTCGCAGTAATTCTCACTTTTAATCCCTCTATACCGCTAGCTAGAAAGGCTATCGTAGCAAGTCTAGAATCATCTAATTTTTCTATTCTGTCCGACAATAGTTCCGCTAACCTCGATTCGCTATGTCCCCAAGTTCTCAAAACTCTGCTACCGATCATCATTTTGTTGCCGGACTTTTCTACTAAGTGGGGGAGGATAGTCGACTCCATCATTTGTTTTAATTCATAGGGAACCCCGGGAACTGCGTAGAGTATTTTTGTGCCCATAGGGCAGATGAGACCTGGTGCCGTACCAGGTTGGTCCTTGATAACATATGTCCCTTTTGGGACTAAAGCCTGTCTTAGATTGTTTTGCGGCATGCTTCGACCTCTTGATGTGAATATTTCCGCTATACGTTTTTCTACCTCCTTATCTTTTTCCAGTCGGACGTTCATAATCTTAGCAATAGCTTCCCGGGTTATATCGTCTTGAGTGGGGCCTAATCCTCCACAACAAATAACCGCGTCACTTCTTGACAGTGCAGTCTTTAAAACTTCGACAATTCTGTCAATATTGTCACCTACCTTTATCTGAAAAAACGAGTCTATTCCATTTAGGGCTAATTGTTCGCCGATCCAAGATGAGTTTGTATCGACTGTTTGACCTAGGAGCAGTTCTGTCCCGATAGCTACAACTTCACATCGCATTGAAATGGCCTTTAATTATTACTTTGCTTGAGTATACGTTAGTCTTCTAGAACCATCAGGGAACTTGAAGGAGTGGCTATCTAGTAAGGTGTACGGATATCGGGTCAATTAAGCAGTCAGAACGGCCAAAAATAGGTACGATTAATGGGTCAATAGGTCTTTTTCGAAATTCTTGGAAAGGTATAATAAAGGCGCTCACCGAAAACCTAATCCGGCGAGAAAAAATTGACTTTTTGGTATTGTAAGGATTGAGGAAAGGCTTGAGATGACTGTTTTCGTAGGTAATTTTCATTGAATTCTAATTTTCTAGAGGAACAGAGTTCGTTGCTTTGATCTATCGGGCCAGGTGGACGGTTAGGGACTATCGTTTGGGCCGTACATTGGTTGGTATAGTAAGATATTTTTCAATGCCTTTACCTTTCTGGGACTCCGTTAAACTTGGGAATTCTTGTTTGATCAATAGGCTGGTCTAGCACCCAATGGGATGTCCTGATCTAATATTAGGAGGAACGAGTCATGCAATTCACTATTTTTGGCGCGGGTTCTTTAGGGACGATTTTAGCGAGCCATTTGTCGCAAGCTGGATATAAAGTTCACGTGATTGCGAGAGGGGAAAGGGCTGCATATATAGAGCGGCATGGCTTGGTGGTAACTGGGCTAGTCGAATTAGTTGAGCATTGTTCAGTACTTAAAAAAATATCGTCTAACTTGGATACCGATGTATTGATTTTTGCTGTTAAGACTTATCAGATGGAAGAATCTTTGCAGATGGCTAGGCAGCTGCGACCTCGGGTAGTATTTGCGTTAGCCAATGGCGTTAGAAAGAATGAACAGTTAAAAGCTACATTCCCTGAATCAAAAGTACTCGGTTGCATGGCTAATTTCAGCGGTGAACTTTTGGACACTGGGGATGTGTTGTTCACTCGGAACGAATCTTTTAATTTAGATGGACTTAGCCAAGAAGGGATAGAGATTTCGAAAGCCATCGGTGGCTCAGGTATCGTTAGCATTGCAGATGAAGAGATTGAATCAACTGAGTGGTCTAAGTTTGTGGGATGGGTTCCGCTTTTCGCGTTGTCGTTGATCACTCGAAGCCCTATTGGAGACTTTTTGAGTTTGAGGGAGTTTGCAGTTCCCGCATTAACCGCAATCAGAGAAATGAGCGGTTTGGCGAAACTAAAAGGCGTTGCTCTTCACGATAACACTGTGCTTCCTGTCTTAACCTTGTCAGGAGTTGATCAAGAAGAAGGAGTGGATAAATTGATGAAAATCGGAATGGAATTTTATCGTTCTAGTCCAAACCATAGAATGTCAGCTCTGCAAGATTTAGAAAACAGACGGCAGTTGGAAGTTCATGAAACTTTGGGGCACGCTGTAGAAATGGCCCGTCGGTGCAATTTAGAACTCAAGGTGTTACCTTTGTTTTACGCTTTGGTGTCGGGATTAGATAAAATGGTTATGCCCAGATGATCAGAAAAGAAGTCGTCGTTCTACAGAAAGGTCGGAGCTATTTAAGACTATTTTTCGCTGAGCTGTGGTTTTTAAAAAGTCAAAGCTTTTGAAATTACAAGCGTTTTAGTAGAGACGACAGATGAATGGATAAGAAAAATTTAGGACCAGTTTCCCATAGTTACATCTCCCAACGATTAAGGCTGCATTATATAGATTGGGGAAACCCAGAAGCTCCACCATTACTTCTTATTCATGGTGGCCGAGACCATGGTAGAAGCTGGGACTGGGTAGCGCAGCAGTTTTCCGATGACTGGCATGTTATGGCACCCGATCTAAGGGGGCACGGTGATAGCGACTGGGTGGCGGACGGTAATTATGAGATGGCGGCCTATCTTTATGACCTTGATCAGTTGGTATTTCAGCAGAATCTTGCGCCCGTTACTATAATCTCTCACTCTTTAGGAGGGAATATAGCACTGCGATATTCTGGCTTATATCCAGAGAATGTGCGCGCTATAGTGGCTATAGAAGGCTTGGGTTTGTCTCCAAAAATGCAAGCGGAGTTAAGGGAGAGAAGCTTATCAGAAAGGCTGAAGGGTTGGATTGGAAAAAGAAGAGACCTGGCAGGTCGCCTACCTAAAAAGTATATATCGATGGAAAAGGCTATACAGCGCATGACAGAGGAAAACCAACATCTTAGTAAAGAAATGGCTACTCATCTGACCATCCACGGCGTAAACCAAAACGAAGATGGCACTTTTTCCTGGAAGTTTGATAATTATGTGCGAGCATGGCCGGCTTACGACATGCCAGAAGAGGAAATTCAAGGCTTGTGGGGACGGATAAATTGTCCAACACTCCTCATTCATGGACTAGAGAGTTGGGCTTCCGATCCCTCTGAAGACGGTAGGAGCGGTTTTTTTAAGTCTTCGGAGGTGGTTGGATTTGACGGCGCTGGGCATTGGGTACACCACGATTGCCCAGAGGAGTTTGTTGTTCGTGTCAAAAAATTTCTCAAGATGAACGGCCTTCCCGACAAAAAGTAGCAACTGGGGAAACTTATTTAACACTAAGATGATCGAGGTAATTAAGGTACCCTGCCGAGGATCGATGCCCCAGCAGGGTCAGGAGAGGAAGTACCGATAATTAAGATTTGGGGGAGAAGATCCTAACTATGGTGCAGCGCAGTATAGTTCAATTTTGTGGCGGCGCAATAGATATTTTGGAATAAGTGTATTCTCAATTTGCATCATTTATCTATTATCGGTCAAGCAGGGGTTTGCGGGAAACAAACCGGTCGAGGACATTTTTGGTAATTCGCGAGACATTGTTGTTGCGATTGTTATGTGAAAGTGAGCCGGCCCAAGCTATGGAGCTAGCGGAGAATACTCCCCCATCATTGGAAGTCGGGTAGAAAGCCATATCGGCCCGAACCAGAGGATTTTCTTGCCCGCCCAATCCTGGGTAATTAATAAGGAGTTCCTCGCAGACCACTAAATATATGTCCGTGTGATCAACTGAAGAAGCTAGGAGGTACGTAGAAGGAGGGGTTCCTAAAGCGGTGTCGACTCGATCTAGTTCTAGACCAGCGGCTCCACCCCCGATTAGCCCGAAGTCACCAATCTTTTCATTCTTACCGACTCCTCGCATAATCCAGGAAACCTCTTTTTTGAAACTGTCCGGTCTTCTTTCGTAGTATGACGAAATGTCAAAGCCTTGAGCGGTGAAACCAGTTCCGACGATTTTTTGTGGAGGACGTCCGTTTCGCCTCCACAAGCCACCATATTCCCCAGTGAATGCGTGGTAATATTCACCTGTGTTAGGTTCCCAACCTCGTATACCGCCTTCATTTCTGCGCACCTCGATTATCCCAGGCTCCGATTGATGGTAAGCAATTCGCCAATACCAACCATTAGCCCCTAAGTACATTAAGCGACCACCTTTTTGTTGGTACGCCATCATGGCATCCCACATCTCCTTCGAGTGATACTCAGGATGGGATGAACTTATGACGACATTGTATCGTCGTATAGCGTCTAGACCTTGATAATGCAGTTCTTCATCAGTGACAACGTCATATTCATAGTTCATGGCTTCGAGCCAATTGGTTATATGAGTGTCTGCATTGAATTGCCACAAGGTTGAGCCGGTTCCGCCCAACCAAGATTTATATTTGGGGCGCATGTTTAAAATAGGGCGTAGTCGAGAAGAATAGGCGACACCAGAACCGTCGCTGTGATGGTCGTAGCAGCTAGCTCCATACTCACGATGTTCATTCCGAAACAAATCCTGTCGTTCGTGCTCTACTAATCTGCCCCCTAATAGTTGCGCGATAGGCGCATCAGTCCCCATATGTTCGTTTGCATAGGCCATATAGCTCGCAGTAGGAAGAAGAAAGCAGATTTTTGCGGTAGCTGTCCCTCGAGGAGGGAGTACCGCAAAAGGAACATAGTCTTCTTCGTTGATCGATTTACCGCATCGTAGCCTAGCTGCGTAGAGACCGCTTTTAAATGCCTTTGGTATGGTCAAAGAAAAATCGACTTCCCATCCAGCATCGTGAACATCGTCATCATGGAAGTGAATTGCACCGTATTGCTCCGGACAATTTTCCCATCGGATATCATCACCGGTCCAGTTCCAACCTGTCATCGCTCGCGTAGGCATATTGACGACAGTACCATGCGCTTTGTTAGCTGAAAGGTCTATGGTTGACAATCCCATTATATCATTTGAAAAATCCCACCTAGCGATAAGACTGTCTAACTTAGTTAAATCTTGCCCAGTCCTTTTCAGCGTTTCCGATTCAACGTCTGAAAGAGGCGACGAACACATAGCCGGAGAATCTATTTTTCCGTTAAAGTGCTGTTTACAAACCGACCGTTGGCCGTCACAAGATTGATGTAATGCCCCGATTGTCAAAGGAACATTTTTTATTCTTAACAGAGGCAAGCTGGTGGGCTTTTTTCTCACGACGGCCTTATCATTCACACCCACATGGTTATGTAAGGGTTCCTGTTTTAATGTGGCTACGCGTGTTTTCGAATCATAGGAGGCACTTACAAAGTACCATTCATTCGGCAAAATTACCTTGCCGGACTGGAGCTGCCAAATCCCTTTCTTTCCTATACCCAGATTCAAACATATTCCTTTGTTTTTTGCGGCCAGCCCTAAACTGAAACCTTTAACTTCTTTTTGAGACCAGTTTCCGATGATTGTCTGCTCTCCTTTGTCGGGCGTCGTGGACCAGATAAACGCCTGAGCAGAAAAGCTTTCTAGATTCTCAAAGCATTCCTTCCGCTCTATTTCCACGTATGAACCTGCATGGATAACCTGTTTTCGGCCCTTATACTTTCCTGATGATCGGCTTTTTACAATTTTTTCCTTGTAACCTGGTCCGTCGGGATTTAAATCACCGCAGATTAGCTTTACGAAATCGACTTCAAAGCTTCTGTTTTCGCAGTTCACCATGAAATCTATTTTTTCTCCGGGAGCAGCACTAATTTTATCTGCGTACGCCGTAATTTTCATTGATCTTTATCCTCCGCTCGCGTCTAAAGTAAGTTCAAATACGAAGTTTCTCGCCAGTCAAAGATTTCCAGCGTTCCTTGAAAACAAACCATTCTGCATCTTCTAGATTTTTGAATCGCCGTTTAGTTGGTTTTACGGCCTCTCCCGGTTTGCCGGTTGTTTTTGCTAGAGTCCATTCTCGATTCGGCTCATCAACTATCAAACAATATTTGTTTGTCATCGGCGCCCCGCGCATTATATTAAGCAGCTTTTGAAGGGGTGGGCTATGATGTCCGACGGGATTCTTTTTGAATTCCTCGATCAATTGGCGACAATTGTCGCTAGTTATCTTCGACAAGTCGAAAGAACTGGCCATATTATTTCCCCTGTTTCTGTCCATTCTAAGCTTTGTAATGCAAAAAAAAAATGGTAACTTCATTAATGTAGTTAAACTAAATAAAATGGGTGCGACGTTATGAATGGTCCACATGATTTGGGTGGTCTACAGTGCTTCGGTCCTATAAGACCTGAGGAAAACGAACCAATCTTTCATGATTCGTGGGAGAAACAAGTTTTTGCGGCGACGATGGTGTCCTTTGGGGTGTTGGGTCCTATTGATTCTTTCCGACACGCCATTGAGAGAATGGGTGCCGAAGAATATTTGAGAACCACATATTATGAACACTGGTTGGCCGCTATGGAGATAAGGATCGAAGAGACCGAACTGCGGTCTAAGACTCCTGGCCGTGAGCCAGTTCGACCGGAAGATGTCGACTTAATGGTCCCCACTGGTGGTAACTATTTTAGGGAAGGAGAGGGTTATGAAGGTCGGTTTGTGGTTGGGGAGAAGGTTAGAGCCCGAAATATCAATCCTTTGGGGCACACTCGATTACCGAGGTATATCAGAGGTCGGTTAGGTGAGATTGTGACTGATAGAGGAAATTTTGTTTTGCCGGATACCGTAGCTCACGATTTAGGAGAAAATCCACAACCATTATATTCTGTTCGATTTACGTCGACTGAATTATGGGGTAATGAAGAAAAATATCGTGATGCGGTTTACATCGATTTATGGGACAGCTATTTGGAGAAAGTATCGTGACTGAGGAGCACAAACATTCGGCACCTGCTAACCCCTATTTGGAAAAGCGTAGAAATGGGGAAGATACCGAAAATTTGGAGCGGAGAGTAGCAGAAATCGAGTCGCTGCTGATTGAAAAAGGAATTGTTACTAAGGCATCCCTCGATAGGATGGTTGAGATTTACGAAAAAGATCTAGGGCCGATGAATGGTGCTACGGTCGTTGCTAAGGCCTGGACTGACGCAGGTTACAAGAAAAGGCTTTTAATAGATGCGACCGCTGCGATCGGAGAATTGGGGTACAGTGGATTACAAGGCGAGCACATGGTGGTCCTTGAAAATACGGAAAAAGTCCACAACGTAGTTGTCTGCACGTTGTGCTCTTGCTACCCGTGGCCGGTCTTGGGCCTCCCGCCATCGTGGTACAAGGACGCTCCCTATAGATCCAGGATTGTTATTGAACCTCGTAAGGTGTTGGAAGAGTTTGGGACTATATTGCCAGACGACGTTGACGTTCGAGTTTGGGATAGCAGTGCGGAAATTCGCTACATGGTTTTGCCTCGCCGACCGTTGAATTCTGACAAACTAAGTCAAGATAAACTCCGTGATCTGGTCACTCGGGATTCCATGATTGGCGTTAAATTGGCTAATTCGATAAATGAATAGCGAGGCTGCGGTGAGGGGTGAGATTTCTTTGATGGAAGGTGGTGACGCCCTTCCACGAAAGAGTGGGGACTTGGTTTTCCACGACAACTGGGAGAAACGCGCTTTTGCTATTGCTATAGCGCTCTACGAGAATGGTTATTACGACTGGGATGATTTTCGAAGGATTTTGATAGGCCAAATAGGTGCAAGCGGTGAAACAGCCCTAAATCCGATGCCTGATAAGCCGGGATATTACGAACATTGGCTAAATTCTTTGGAGGAACTTCTTAAAGAGAAAGACATCCTATCTCTACTCTGATCAGCATCAGCTGACATCTTTGCCCAACCATCCGTAGAAGCCGTTATGCTCCTAGGACATACCGTATGTTCTTTATATTTGTATGGGGGTCCCCGTGAATGGGGACCCCGAACATAATGACACAGACGAGAGTCGCGCTAGGAGTTCTTGTTGATTAGATAAAGAATGATTCCTACTGCGATTAATCCTACTAACCCGCCGTCGCCTAAGGTAGTCACGATGCTTAGTAGGTTATTTACTACGTCTCCTCCGACAAAAGGCACTGCCTGTCCAAATATTACTTGCAAGATGACTGCCACTGCTATTAAGAGCAGTCCAATCTCAACTACTTCTCGCAAAAATCTTTTTGCATTATCCAGCATTTCTATTCCTCCTCCTCAAGTTTAGCAAAACGCTACTTGGCTAATATTAAACCAGGTAGCGTGAATATACCACATCCTCCCACATTTAGTACTCTAAATACCCCAGTAACACTATATTTTGGGGTCAGGATAGAGGATTTTACTTTATTTGGTATTTTTTCTACGATTTTCCATGTGGGGATACCAGGTTTTAAAGCCCAAATCGCCTCGGTTATGAATCAAACTTGAAGGGTGGTCACATTTTAATGAACAGCTTATATTTTAATCGACTGAAGGTTTTCCGTAATCTCGCTTTGGGATTTTTTCTTTGGGTTTGGTTTTTCCAGGCTTTATGCGAAGAATATAAAGCCTCTTATGGACTGCTGTCTCCAGAGGAGCGAGAATCCTCGCTATCTGAATATGTGAACCTTAAATTCCCACAAGGGTCGGGGAGCTTTCCGATGGCGATCATTCTTCCGGGATGCATGGGTTGGCATCCGCATCACACGAAATGGGAAAAGCGACTTTTACGACTGGGGTTTGCAGTCCTTCGAGTGGATAGCTTTGGTGCCAGAGGGATAGATAATCCCATGGATCTAAGGCGGGACGTCTGCGGTGGCAGACGGGTAACTGGTGATGAAAGAGCAGGAGATGTTATTTCGGTGCTTCCTGGAATCTGGAAAAACCCGAAAATCCAGGCCGAGAAAACCCTCCTCATGGGGTGGTCTCACGGCGGATGGGCGGGCTTGGATCTTCTCGCCATTTTAGAGAGTCGTCTAAAACCGCCAAATCTTACTTCGATGCCTAATCTTGACGTTACTAATTTTAGAGCTACGCTCCTTTACTACCCATATTGTGGTTCTGCCGGTTTGAACTGGTCTGGCAAGCTACCCAAAGAACTAAGAGGATATCTTTTTCACGGATCGCGTGATGTCATAACTAGCCCTAGAGAGTGCAAGCGAAGAATCAAGCGACTCAACGATAGAGGTGGGAATTTGGAGTTTGTTAATTTGCAAAATGCTTCGCATTCCTTTGATTGCCGCGCATGTGAAGTATTTGATAAAAGAGCTTTTAATGTCGCTTTTTCAATGGCTAACCAATTAATTGAAAACTTCGAATCCGAACGTGTCGACTTTGGGGTAAATAACTCCGATTCGGCGTCAGGAGACAGTCTGATGGAGCTTTTTGAAGGCGTTGAAGACCCTTAGGCGTGGTCGACGGAGATCCAAACAACACTAAGTCTTCCTTGAACTTCCTTGAGATGTTAAGGTCCATCCGATTGCAGATGTTTTAGGGATTTGGTTAATTTGGAGGAGGAAACAGCTATGTTGGATAGAGCGAGAAATTTTCTAGGCGGTGCGGTAGACATTGGGCTAATTCTTGTTGTGATTTCGGTTGTCTTTCAGGCGGTATTCGGCTCGGTCATACCGTTTGTTGGAGGGGATGTCGTGTACAATTTAATGTCGGTTTTGACCCAACTTGGGGATGCTGGGCTAGTGGGATTAATAGGAGCGGTGATTTTCTATCAGTTGCTAAGAGACCACGTGTCGTAGGTTTGATTTGTTGACATTCCTACTTACTTGTTATTGATGACGGGAGGGTTTTGAGATGTCTGATCTCGAAAAAAGAATAACTCGGCTGGAGGATATTGAGGCTATCAAACAGTTGAAGGCCAGATATAGCCATATATGCGATGACGGTCATAATCCGGACGAAATCGCGTCCGTTTTTGCGGAAGATGGTGTTTGGGAAAGTCCAGATTTTGGACAGGCCCGAGGACACGAGGAAATAAAGAAGTTATTCGCGGGTTTCAAGGAGATGTTTACTTTTTCTCAACATAATATGATGAACCCGGTTATTGAGATTGAAGGAAATAGAGCGACTGGGATCTGGTATATCATGGGACCGTGGACACTTCGAGAGGGCGAAAAAGAAAATTGGATGGCTCTAAGATATGATGATGATTATATTAAAATAGATGGCGAGTGGAAGTATCAGCATCTTAGGGCCGTGCTACGTATGACAGCGGATAGATAACGGAGTTTAGCTGCAAAAACCTTTTCGGTTCGTTTTTACTTACTTGATGTTCTCAGATTTTCTGAATTTTGGGTAGCGTAGGTCGGTTGGGACAAGCCATGGGCTTAAGGCACTTTGCATAGAACGGGAACCCCCCTGCCAAACGTCTGTACGAAGGTTTGGAAATTTCTAAAAGACTATTCATTGTGGAGTTTGGTGATTCTCTTTAGTGGAATGACATGCCGGGCTATTGGAGGGAGGGGGAAGGCCGGCATGCCATGTCCTAGAAAAATTAGGACTAATCTTCGCTTAATTTATAATATTGTTGAAATGGATAGTTTATATAGTATAAATTCACAGTATGAATCTGAGAAAAATTGACCTGAATTTGCTTGTGATATTCGATGCTTTAATGCAGGAAAGAAACGTAACAAAGGCGGCCTCTAGGGTTGCTTTATCTCAACCAGCTTTTAGTAACGCCTTATCTCGTTTGCGGCTTTATCTTGAAGATGATCTATTTGTTAGGAGTCCGACCGGTATGCTTCCGACTCCCAGAGCGCGAGAATTGGCCCCACATGTATCTGGGGTAATCTCTACCCTACAGTCAGCGCTAGAACCTGCCGAGTTCGACCCGTTTTTAGATAGCAAGACGTTTACAATCAGCGCCAATGACTACCTAGTTGCAACAACTATCACAGACTTGATGAGACGCTTGTGTACTGAGGGGCCTAATATTGACGTTAGGGTCGTTGATAGGGGTCTAGTTCCCGATCGGATTTATAGGTCTCTGGATACCGGGGAGATTGACCTGGCTATCGGTGCCTATGGGGAAGTTCCGGATAGGTACGGGGCTGTATATATAGCGGATACGGATTTTGTCTGCATGATGAGAGCAGGCCACAGTTTAGCTGTTGGTAAATTGAGCCTCTCAAGGTTTGCTAAGGCCAGACATTTGCTAGTCACCCCGGGCGGTGATGCTATCGGCTTTGTAGATGATGCTTTGTCTAAGCTAGGACTTCATAGACGAATAGGCCTGACAGTCAATCACTTTTCTGTAGTACCTGCGCTTATAGCGAGTACGGATATGATTACCACCATACCCCGACGCATCGCTCGGACTTATGAGCCTTTCTACGATATTAAACTGCGACCGTCACCAATAGAAACACCAGGCACTTACGCCACAGTAGCCCTAATTTGGCACAAAGATTTTGGTCTTAATGCTGCGCATACATGGTTTCGTAACTTGCTGCTTAAGGTCACCGAGGAGAGCGGAATTCGGTCAAAGGCTTAGCAGCCAACCTATAACGATTCTAATAGGTTTTGCGGAGCAGACACACCGTATGGATCTTCGTCGTGGTCGTCTTCCAGGCCCGGCTCTTCGAACCAGTGCGTTATTATGCAATTATCCACCACAGCTGCGTAGCGCCAGGACCGCCTACAAAAACGAGATTATTTTTTGCAACTAACATGCCCATTTTCTAATAAATTCTCCTTTGCCATTCGGTATTAGTTCTACGTTCTTCACCGCTAAATTCTTCGCTCAAGCATTCATTACAAAAACGTCTTTTACTGAAATACAAAAGATAGCTTCAATGCCTTTTGCTTTGAAGTCGTCAAATAGTTTGTCGTAATGTGGTAATTGATAGGTAGAGCAAGTCGGAGTAAAAGCTCCTGGTAAGGAAAAAATCATTGCTCGTTTGCGCTGTAGGTACCCTTGTGTTGTTTTGCTTTTCCATACGAACGGATTATCGCCCCCGACGCTTTCATTTCGCACGCGGGTTTTGAAAACTACGTCAGGGACTTCTCGGTTTATCAAAATCAGGGTAGCTCCATGGTGCTAATGGTGGGTTGCGTTAAGTTGATAAAACTTGGTTTGAAATTGGTCTAACAGAGTCCACTGGCCCTCGGACAAGGGTATTCGTAGGTTCGCATAATTGAACGCTCTAGCAAGAATCCTTACCCGAGGCAGTAGTTGGCACTTATTTGTTTAGGCCAGCCACAGGTTATAACAGTTTCACACAGGTTCGATTTGCCCGCTGGATGAAGTGCTAAAAAAAATATTAGGAAATCCCCTACGTTGTTAGCGACAATTGCCGAGGGTGACCAAGCATTTCTGGAACTTGGAGGGATTGACGTCCGTAACAGGGATAATGTTCCAGAAAAGACCTCTGCCGTCCCCGGCAGATATTTCTCGACTCCCACTTCGTCAAGGGTTTGAGCCATGTAGATAGACGATTGTCCGTTCTCTCTACACCAAAGTTCGGTCAGACCAGATAAAATTTAGCCGGACATAGGCGTTTGAGTTTCAGCCAAAGTTTTTGATCTGCCTCCTTCAATATTTTTTGAAAAATCTTTTGGAGTCGTTGCGATGTCAGTTAGATTCCTTCGAATTTTTTGTACTGAACATCTTTTCCTCATTATTATTTGTGAATGATAATCATTAGCAGTATTCTATTAACAATTAATGCGAATGCTAATCGTTTGCATATGCTTATGATAGTAGTTATCATTCACTTCAGAAAAACAAGAAAATACAAGAGGTTAAAGAAAAATGGAATTTTTAAAGACTATTGCCGTAGCGTTACCTTTGGGGTTAGCCAGCGCTTTTGCGTTTGCTGACGATCATGCGCCGGCAACTCTTGAAGAAGTAGTCAAGATGCTGAAGGCGCAACAGGCAGAAATCGAAGCCCTTAAAGCTGAACTTACAGAGGTCAAGGCACAAGAAGAAGAGTCTGGGGGAATCGCCTCAATTAATACTCCCCAATCACCAGATTCTGTCGGGGCGCAACGGTCCAGATGGGCTCCTATAGGTGGTAAAACCTTGGGCACCGGTGGAACTTGGGTAGAAAGAACTTCTATTGGAGGTTACGGTGAGTTGCATGCCAACCGCTTAAATGGCGAAGATGGGGCTGGGGACGTTGACCAGACCGATTTCCATCGGCTGGTGTTGTTTGTCGGTCACGAGTTTAACGATTGGGTCCGATTCGCGTCGGAAATTGAAATCGAACACAGTCATATCGGTGGTGGACCAGGTGATGTTGTATTGGAACTTGCATGGTTGGAAATGGATATCAATTCCAATCATCACTTCCGTGCTGGCCAGGACATCTTACCGATCGGTATCTTAAACTTAACGCATGAACCAACCACTTTTTATGGTGTTGAGCGGAATCCGGTTGAAGTATCGGTTATCCCGACTACGTGGACAGAAGCAGGCGCCGGTTTTTGGGGTAGCATAGCCCCAGGCTGGAATTACAACCTGTTTTTCCATACGGGCTTGGTTGTTCCCACAGCTAATACTAGTTCGTCCCAAGCACGTGTTCGAAGTGGTAGGCTTAAAGTAGCAAATGCCCAAGACCAAGATCTGGCGATTTTGGGTCGTATTCTTTACAACGGGATGCCAGGCTTGGAAATCGCGCTAACTATGGACTACCAAACTGACTACACTGGCACTGCTGATAACATCGAAGCCTCCGCCATGCTGATGGAAGGTCATATTGACTATCAACACCGCTCGGGCTTCGCGTTACGTGCGTTGTATGCTCGATGGGATTTTGAATCTGATAATGGTTTCGATCCTGGTATTGTGAATGCGGACGACGTTCAAGGTTGGTATGTTGAGCCTTCCTATAAATTTGCTTTGAATCCGGTTCCAGGCGAGCTAGGTATCTTTTTTAGGTATCAAGAATGGGATGAGCGAGATGGCACTGCCGGCAATCCTTTTGCAAAACACGACATGATTTCGGTTGGCGCTAACTGGTGGCCGACTCCAAATGTTGTGTTCAAAATTGACGGGCAGTGGGAAAAAGCTGCCGGAAATCCCTCGAGTGGCACACACGATGGTGTGAATCTCGGACTGGGATTCCAGTTCTAACGATTTGGAGAGGTATCTCGGATTTGAAACCAACAGCAGATCCGGGATTTTTTAGTGGATAGAAGGACGTTTCATCGGTCCTTTCTGACCGGCCTGGCCTCGGTAGCTGGGGGATTCATGCTCCTGGTTCCCCCTTCTGAGGCCAGGGTTTATATGACACCCGGTGAGGCGGCAAAGTTATTTTGGGGAGGTCAAAAATTATCCCCGATCTCTCTGACCCTGACCAGAAAACAACGTGCCGATATTAAGGAAGCATCCGGATTAGCCGTTCGAGGGAGCAAGATGGCCGTCTGGAAAACCGAAAGTGGTGGCTGGTTTGTACTAGATGCAGTAATCGGTAAGCACGAATATATCGATTACGCAGTTGCATTGGAACCCAATGGCTCCGTAAAGGCGATTGAAATTTTGGTGTATAGAGAGGGTTATGGAGACGCTGTTGTCAATCCGCGATGGCGGGCCCAATTCTATGACAAAGATGCGGCTAGACTTTTGACTCACGGTAAGGAAATCATGAATATATCAGGAGCGACTTTGTCTTGCAGGCATATTACTGATGGAATCAATAGACTGACCAAAATGTGGGAATTGGTGTTTAGTAAACTTTGATTTTAGATTGCCTTAAGTTTTTTATACAATTGGGTAAATTTTTTTAGTTGCATAGGTGATCAAAACATGATGAAAAATATTTTATCAGTGTTAACTCTAACGGTTCTTTTCGCTTCTCAATCGCATGGCTCTAATGAGGTTAGTCACAACCAGTCTTGTGAACTCAATTACCCCGCCTTTGAAGTTGAAGTACCACATTTTGACCTTATAGAATGCCCGAAAAGCGAAAAGGTTTCGGCGTCTGAAGGTTTCTGCAGGCTATCTATAATAGGCGACAAATCTTATCTTTATACCTTTAAACTAAAGAACGGTGCCATGTGCCTCTCTGACGCTAAAGAGGTACCCTTATCCGATTACCTGTCAAAATAATTGGACTCGATATTTAGAAGCTGTAGCGCTCGAGAGTTTTTGTTATGAACGCTTTAGAGTCCGCAGGGTCATAATTATCTTCATCGGATAATGTCTGAGCATATTCGAACATAACTGAAACTAGGCTTCTGTTGTCGACTTTCTTTTGGATACCAAATCGATTATTCTTTCTCGCCAAAGTACTCCAGGCTGTCCTTACGTCTCTCCAGAACAATTTGGTTCGTTTCCAATACTTTTCGGCAGGCGTTGTTTCTAATCCCGCTATAGATTCGTACCGCGCAATACCGGCTTCTCTAGCCTTGAATGTTTGCTCTTCTTCTAGTCCTGACGGATGTTCTATAACCATTTTTAGGTTGTCTTCCTCGTGTACCCAACCAGACGGTTGTACGGTGATTCTGTTTGTGCCCCAGAGTGCCTGATAATCGGAACGGACGCTGCTTTCTCTCCTTGGTAAAGGTCTCAAGGTATCTTGGCTAGTCCAAGTAGAGAACCCGTTTCTATGTTCCCATTTCCCCAAAGCTGCATATCTGGGAGAATCGTCTACTTGAAAAACAGACTGCGACCAAAGTCCTGAGTTCGACATTGAAGTATTTTTTTGGTTCCACCTTTGCTGCAGGTTGTATGTCAGCAAGTCAGAGTCTTCGTAGGCCCAATCCTGTCTCCAATGTTTCATAACCATAGTCTCCGATTCCTTGTCACTATCATCTACGAAAGTCATAACTAAAATATGTTGAAGGCTAATAAAGTGAGGCTTATTTTCTAGGACAAAGATATATTCAGTTGCCCACGATTGGTAGGGTCGCACGGGGTTTGTATGGATATCGCTCACTATTGTCTCAATGAAGTCGAAGGTCACTCGATAGTTTCCTGCTAGCGAGAGTATTGCTAGCCGGTCCTTATTAAATTTTGGTCCTTTAAATCGAGTCAAATTCTTCCACGACACTCGAGGTGAATTCACTAATTTAACAGCTGCACCGCTAGTCGTCCCTCCTCGGGGCTTCATTTGATCAGAGTCTTGAAATTGCCAGCTAAAAGTAAATTGTTTGTGTGGTTGCTGTTTGTCTACTATTGTTGCCGATTGCGTTGCGGGATGTGCTAATACAGTTGCGAATATCAGTCCTCGAAAATAGGTCCGAACACTATGATAGTTTTCTCTATTTTTCATTTTTTATTACCGAAAAATTAGTTGAAAATTATTGGCGTCTGTTCTTGATGCCTATCCAAATATGAGTGAGTAACACAAACGGTATGCAAAAACCCACGCCAGCATGTACGTTGGCTAGAATCGGTCTACCTTCTTCCCAAGCTACGTAGTACAAAAGATAGGCGGTGATCATTTGGAAAGTAATAAGCGAGATTAACGTTATCCCAATATATCGGGATCGTCCAAGTTTCCAAGCAGCGGGTATATGGTTTGTCAAAAGGGCACCGAAACTTAATATCATGAGAAAAGCAGCAGCTCCATGCAGCATTAATATCGGAAATTGAGCTGGGTGTTTCTCGGGCCCAAATAACCCTTCTATTTCACCCCAGCGATTAAGATAGTAGAAAAGAATGCCGCTTACCCACGAAGTGGTTAGCACGGCGAACAAAAAATATTTGTAAGGCCGGGGAATCCTAAATGTTATACGACTCATCGTTGTTCCATTTGGCCACGCCCATTGAGTTTATTATCAGAGCCGTATGTTCGATCTCAGCGGCTTCAAATTCGGGTGAGATTGAATAGATTTTTGTCAGGGCATCGGCGTCTATGCAGCTCTCAGAAAATACGCTTGTACTTGATTCGGAAGAAGCGATATTCTCCTTCTTGTCTACTATAGATCCTCCAAAGTAGGGACCACTAGTAGCGAGGGATCCATTTCGCATAACGACGTCGGTGGTGTTGTTGAAAGGTGCCAAGGGAACACGAATCGAGACTTTTTCTTTTTCCCAGGGCCACATCCTTAAGTCTCCTCCTGCGTTGACTACTATTTTACTGAGGCCTCCCTTGTTTAGCCTAGAACTCTCGATGGCCTTGAAGGCCTTGTCCACCGCGTAACCTTTAGCGATCCCTCCGAGGTCTATTACCAGTGGTTTGTTGAAAAACACCATATTTTTTTCTAGCTCGATGTTTTTCCAGTTCGCGTCGCTTGAGAATTTCACGCCGTGGTCTGGTAAATTTCCTTTATTTACGAGAGTAGATGCAGTCGTTATATCAAATAAACCGTCACTCAATTTGCTGAAGTAGATAGCCTTTTGTAGCACTGTCGATAATCCACTTGATATCTGTGTCGGGATTTTTGATGCTAATCGGTTAACCGTCGATAATTCGCTTTCCTCTCGATGAAAACTCATTGTCTCATCGATTCTTTTTATTTGATCAAAAGCAATTTCTGAACATTCGGTGAGTTGTGATTTTTCAAGTTCCCCACTTATAGAAACCTCTACGAAGGTGCCTAACAAGGGTTTGCAACGTGTGATAATGTTCAAAACAAAGCTATCATCATCTGGTATCGTATAAAGGTATTGTACTATTTATATCTCAGGTGCTAAATAGTTTTTTTGAGAAACTAATATGCTTAAAATTGTAGGCTGACGTCCTTAAGCGATAAAGGATTTGCCGCATGTAGTATTTTGATCTTTTTTGCAAGTGTTAAAACAGAAAGCCTATTAGTTACCTTAAATATGTTTCCTTGAGAACGAGGTGGGGTACCCAAATTGCAGCTAGAGAAACTCAACAATTTAGCGGAAAAAGGAAGAGACGATGGTTGATTCACAACAAAGAACTGAAATGGATGAATATTGGAACGGTCTAGGTGGTACCAAATGGATAGAGAACCTGAGCCATATTGAAAGAGTGTTTGCCCCGATTAGCGAGATACTCATCGATTCGTTATCCCAACGACGAAAGCTGAAAATTTTGGAAGTAGGGTGTGGAGGTGCAGCTTTGGCTGTAAAACTGGCCAAACTAATTGGGCCGGAAGGTGAAGTAACCGCTTCAGATATATCGCAACCGATATTAGACGTAGCCCAAAAAAATCACACTGGAATTCCCAATTTAGATTTTCTTTGTGCTGACGTTGAATTATATCCATTTGAAAGCAGGAGATTTAACACAGTGATTTCGCGTTTCGGTGTGATGTTTTTTACTAACCCATTAGCGGCATTTCAGAATATTCATAGGAGCATGGTAGTCGGTGGTCAAGTGAATTTATTGTGTTGGAAAAGTTTCGATGAAAATTTGTGGATGAAGGTGCCTGCTATGGCAGCTTTTGAAATTTTAGAAAAACCCAATCCTCCGGGTAAAGGAGAACCCGGACCGTTTTCCTTGGCTGATGAGGGACTAGTTAGGAATCTTTTGACTAATGCGGGATTTGACTCGGTTGGTTTGAGTGAAATTAAGGTCGATCTTATTTTGGGTCAATTAGATGAGGCTACTCATCTCATGACTCAGCTGGGTCCAGCTAGTAGGCCTTTTCTCGAAGCATCTAAAAACCATCAGGAGATAACCCTAGATTTAATTCGACAAGCGCTTTCCAAATTTAATTTCGGTCGGAATGTTGTCTTACCTGCGGCCTGTTGGTTAATACAGGCGACCGCTTAGATCATTTGTTTCCGAGTTAACTTCTTACCGCCGATCGATAAAGGTGCGTTCCTTCCCTATCCACATAGCTGATTTTTTAAAGTCGATAAATTTAGCTTCGTCTTCTATTGCTATTTCCATTGCCCTGGAAGCTTCCGGGACGTCGGCAAGCATCATTAGGTCGGCCCGATTAAACCATGCTTCTGCGTGACCCGCATAAGGAGGAATCACCGTGCCTCGGGATTCAGTCAAAGATTCAGACAGCTCGTTGTCGCAGTAGTGGACTTGAAGATATCGATGCATCCGAAATCCAGTAGAAACTCCTCTAATTAGGGGGCCGTGGTTTGTACGCCAATATAATTGACAATCCTCCACAGTCTGATGGCTTGGTGGTCGCAAACAAAAGAACAATTTAATCAGGGGAGAGTGCTGAGTTGCTACCATATACTCCGTCGGGTTAACTTGGGGATATTCGTAAGCGAACCAAAGAGGAGAATTCGGTAGATCAATGAATTTCCTTTCATCGTCAAGCAACTCTTGAGCTGCTTTCGCTCCCTCTTTTGATTTAAAGGCGTTTAGAGCGTCCGGCGTTTCCCACCAAAGTTCTGCAACTCCGTCATACGGTTGTTCCATTCCGCCCCGCGCTTCAGCCAAAGCGTCATTAATAGGATCGTCCAAAGTATGCAACTGTATGTAACGGTGAATATTTAAAGCGCTAGAATGTTTCGCTACCAATGGTCCGTGGACATTTTGCCAATAGTCTTGGAACTCTTCTCGACTCATTCCCTCTTTTCGACGCAACACAAATTCTATTCGGATCATGATTTTTCCTCTTTATTCGAAATAATTCCTCTTTCTGGAGACAAATTATCCAAAAACCTGTCATCTAATACAAACGTGATCTGAACTAAAGGCTTAATTTCAAAAAAGATCTGTTTTCTGGCCAGATTTAACCCTTTTCTAGACCGGAAATAGCTGATTCCCAGTGTAGGCCGTCGAACTGTTCTACTTCAAGAGCCTTATATGTTCCAGAGTCCAGGCAACGGGCGTTAACGCTGTAGCTTGAAGGGTGGGATCTAGGTACATAAAACGATTTTATTCCACACTTTTTGCAGAATAAGTGGCGCGCTTGCTTCGTATTGAAAGTGTATTCCATTAGATAAGTCGAACCGCTCAGAAGGGAGAAGTCGTTTTTAGGTACTATAACGTGTAGAAATGCGACTTTAGAACAAATGCTGCAATTACAATCTAGAGCTTTCAGTTTTTCCGGTGCCTTGATTCGAAAGCGAATGGTGCCACAATGGCAGCCTCCGGAATGGTGAACCATCAGATCCGTTTCCCAATAAGAATCGATTTATCGAAAAGCTGGGAAAACATCCGTAATAAATCTCTGTAATTGTTTACTTTGATTGCGACCTGTGAAACGTAGCGTGATGATATTTGCCCCCGCATCGATAAATCGCTGGATCGACGCTATACATTCTTCGGGACTACCCATAGCGACCCAAGTCTCAAGCTGTTCCTTGTTAAAATCTGTTGTGTAGTAAGCGTCCAAATACTCTTTCGATTCAAAGTAAGCACGCTCTCGATTTTCGTTAATATGGCAATTGTAGTATAAACATTTGGGCATTTGGGTGACGCATCGTCCTATCTCTTTAGCTTGATTCTCGATACGTTTCCATGCCAGGCTGAACTGTTGAGGAGTTACTAGGGTTGTTTGCCAACCATCGGCGATAGTAGCCACTCTGCGGGCAATCTTATTAAGTAATTCATGCTTTACACCGAATAGTTCTGGGTTGTTAGCAATCCATATCGGACATTCTCGTTGAATCGGTTTGGGTTCGATTGTAAGATTTTCGAAATTATAATAACGGCCTTTATGGCTAACTTCATTACCATTCCACAGCTTTTTTAGAATCCCTATCCCTTCCTCCATCCTTGCCGCCCGTTCGGGTAGATGCATATCCATTGCGGACCATTCGTTTTCCGATTCCCCAGCGACCGCCCCCCGGGCTCCCTGGCAGGCCACCATAATTGATCTACCTTCGCAAATAACATCAAAACTTGCCCATTGGTATGCAAGCAGAACCGGATGTCGTAGAGGGAAACTCGCGAAGCAGGCAGGACCCAATTTTACGCGGTCAGTTAGCGCGGCTACAGCCGATAATAAAGTAATCGCTTCTAGCCTAGGTTTCGCAGCAATGCTATCGCCAACCCATATAGAATCAAACGCTCCAGATTTTTCAGCTTCGACACTTAAAGCTAACAATTCTTTGGCCGTAGTATTTCCCAATACTATGCCTCGGTTAGATAAAGTGAGGCCGAAGCTTATTTGCTCATCCGTCATCTTTTTTAGCCAAATCTAACAATATGGAGCTATTCAGTTTAACGGAAAGAGTCTATTTATAAAATAGTGTAAATTAAAAGTAATCTAGCGGTTCTTTGAGAGCATAATTACAGTCTGACCAGAATTTCTACCTTTTATCTCTTCTCGTACAATAGAATAGAAACTCTCCAGATCTTAGCATTTCGTTAATAGAAGTATTATTAGATGATTTTATTTCGCAATCTCTATTTAGGAAAACGATCAAACCGCCGGCTACCGAAAATACTAAAATGATAATTATAATAAGAAGATATTTGTTGATCAAAATCTTGTCAGCGTTTTTGAGCTTCTATTGTTGTAAAGGATGATGAACGGTTACAAAAACCCCGCCATTTTGAAGAGCTAATTCTCGCATTAGGGTAGAGAATCTATCTCCAATACCCCAAGGAAAAGCGATTCCGTGAATCTGTGCAGGAAGTGTTTCAGTTTTATTACGTCGGTTCAATCGCCCGATAGTAGTTAGTACTTCGTCATAGGATGCCCCTGTGAAATCGTCGCCCATGACATAAATAGAAATACCACCTGATTCATTTGTGTGGTGTCTTAATGTCTTTACTAAACCTTTGTACGGGTTACTGTTTGAAAAAGGAGCCCATGTTTTCAATTTCTTCGTGACCCTTTGTCGAGTAATCTTAGTGTCAGGTATCCATTTAGATGAGTAACCTTCCAAAAGATAGTCGCCGTTATCGTTCATAATTTGTAACCCTTTTACTTGCGGGTGAATCGACAAGATAGATTGAATTTGAGATTCGACTACGGGCCAGAATCGCTTCATGCTTCCGGAGGTGTCAATGATAAAAACGATATGTTGTCTATCTACCGGAATCCCACCTGCATAAATTGAATTCAGTGTACCTAAGTTTGCTTTTCTATCGGGTGATAAAGATTTTTCGCTGGTTACTTTTACTTGGTTCGTCGTTTCATTGTTTTTTTGTTTAATTTGGTCTGTAACAGAGTCTAACCTATCCCGTAAAGATTCTTCTTTTTCTGAAAGCGTATCTAGTTCTAACCTTAGCAATCATATACTTTCAGATAATATTTCACGCTTGTTATGATCACTTTTCAGTTCAATATTTGATTTGTTGCTTTCTATTGCTTGTAAAGGTATGTCACTGTCTTTTGCGATAATTACTAACATCACAACAGCCCCGAAACCGCAAGATATAACATCTAGGAAGGACATTCCGACATCTAAGGAGCTGCGTCGCCGGTAAATCATTTCAGCCAAGAAGCTGCCGGCGACAACAGTGTTCCGCCAGAAATATTGGTCCAATGCTGATATAAATGTGCCGCTTCTGGATCTCCTTCCAGAGGCAATAATATGACGTGTATTCTGGCACCTGATTGTTTTTGGAAGTTGCCTACCGCAGATTGGAACAACATCCTTCTACAGTTTCCACTGACAAAAGTATTGCCTTTTTTTGACTTGAAGCAACCCCTCACCATTTGGTTTAGCGCGAATAACGGAGAATTGTTTCCACTTAAAGTTGGTAAGCCATCGGTAACCAAATAAATATCTGATGGTTGGTAAGAGCCAGAGTTTATGTATTCCAGCGCAACGGCTAAGCTAGTTCCATGCTTAGGGGAGATGGTTTCGATTTTTGAATTGTAAATTTCCAGTGCTTCTTTAGGTTTGTTCCAGGAAGAGTCTGAAAAAGTAATTCTGTCTGAGTAACCTATTATTCGGATTGAGCTTGAAGGAGGGGACTGCTCGATTAACCATCTCACGACTTGTTTTGCCCGCTTCCATTTTAATCCTTTTTCGAGTCGTTGTCCTGAAGCATCACCTAAACTGCTAATGATTTCAACTAACTTTACATGAGCCATTGACGCACTGGTGTCGAGGGCGATTAATATTTTTGTACCGTTAACAGCAAGGCCGATTAATTGGCTAGGCTTGTTCAGTGAAGACATAGGAAGAGCAGGACGATCTGGTTCCTCGATGGTTTTAACTGTTTCTAAGTTTATCTTTAGTAAGTCAATTACGGAATCACTTACGACTTTCGCTATACCTTCTATGCTAGCCATTTTCGTTTCTTTCTCTGTCATTAAGCGTTGGTATTCTGCTGATAGAACGTGACTATCGTCGGGTTGAGTAACTACCGGTTTTTGAGAATCTTTTTCTTGACTTGGTTCCTCGAAGTCGAGAACGAAAAATAATAAAATTACCGCCCCAAGCCCACAAGCCATGACATCGATAAATGCGAGGGTGGATAAATTTATCTCACGCTTTCGGTGCACGTCAAACCGACGATTTCTTTGTTATACTTATCCGTTCTATTAAGTACTTTTCGCAATATTCTTGTACTTTCACTAATTGTTCGTCTTGGGTCCTTTGTAAAAAGGATAGTAGGAGCATTATGACAACGCTTGCCAATAGTGCCACGAAGGTGGAGTTGAAAGCTGTCCCTAGACTTTCTGTCATAGGGCCTATATCTCCAGCGACTGCTGTTTGCGCTTCACTCATGGCCATTCCTATTCCTCTTACGGTACCTAGAAACCCGATAGAAGGAATAGCCCACGCTACGTATTTGACGACAGCTAATTCGGCCTCGTTCTTGACTATCATCGCTTCTAGGGCAGGTGTAATAGATTCTGAGGCATTTTGGACACTGCCAGTTATGATATATCGGCGCAGTGCAGATGCTATGGTTCTCACTAGAGGGGCCTCTTTAATATCTTTCGGCAGTGACTCAATAGAGGCTAGCGTTGAATTGGCACCTGCATCTTCGTGTTGCATGTCTCTCAGCAGATCTACATCGAATAAGTACGTTTGTGAGGAGGTTTCGTAGAATTTTTCTCCCATTAGATATAAGCCCCACAAGAACAGAATAATACATATTTCTTGTTCCAGATCTTTGACGATCACGAAAAAATTCCTAGGTAGAAGATCGCCGCTATCTTTCGAAATAGCTTGTAGTATATTCACCTCTGGTAAAATCCAAAGTTCGTATAGGAGATGAACCAGCAGTATTATTGCTATTAGTACTACAATGTGGACGGCTGTTTTAGTCACGGTCTTACATATTTGCAGGGAAAGGTGCAGGTTCATTAAGTGAGATCTTAGTACTCGCGATAGAATGAAGGCCTTCGAATAGGACGAAAAAGACGAATATTATTACTATTACTTTCCAGACATTCTTCACACTGTCACCGTACTTAATTGATAAACCTCGCTATTCGGAATCCTACGTCAATTTGTCCTTTATTTGAAGTCTCTTTATAGGAGGCTCTCAGCTCCGTCCAATCTGCTGACAAATAGTTGGAGCCTTTAATTACATGGTTTGAACCAACCTTTGCTCCCATGTAGTTTATGTTTTCTTCGTTAATCCTTGGAGGGATCAGGGAGTAGAAATCGTGTACCCATTCACTAACATTTCCAGACATATCGTATACTCCTGAAGGTTCAACGTCATAACTTCCTACCGGGGCAAGTTCAGAGTAGCCATCGTTATAATCTGCTAGAAATATTTTTACAGAACCGTTAGCAGAATAGTCTGCGAGGTTGCCAGCGTTTTGCGGTACTTGATATTCAATTCACCAGATGAAAATAGTTGGAGCTTTTTTTCCAGCGAATCGAGCAACATATTCCC
>CAZXQY010000029.1:0-27279 GCA_964642505.1 uncultured Gammaproteobacteria bacterium
GAGATCTCGAAACAATCCCAGGGGTTCAGAATAATTCACTGTTATTATCTCACTCTCTATCACTGGATCCGCAAAGCCGGCCAACGCCAGGTTGTCGCCTACAATGTGCATATCTAAAAAGGTACCGACCAGAGGAAGATCCGAAAGACCAGAGGACACTTCTTTCAATTCTTTAAGAGTATCTGGTCCGAGGGTAGAAAATATAAACAACCCGCCAGATTTTAGAGTTTCGTTTATTTGGGCAAACGAGCTAGGCAAATTAGGACACCACTGTAATGCTAGATTGGAAAATGCCAAGTCTATTTTACCGGGCCTAAAAGGGATGGATTCAAGGTCCCCACAAACGAATTGTTGTTGTTGAAATAGCTTGAATTTCTTTTTCCTAGCCACCAGCAGCATATCCTCGGCAAGATCTAGATTTATAACACGTGCTTTTCTGTACAGCTTTTCAAGAATCGCTCCATTTCGACCGCTACCAGATCCCAGATCAACGATCAAATGTGGGGAAATCACGATATCGTCCAGCCGACTAAAGAGTCGTGACGATACCTCTCTCTGAAGAAAATCGAAACTTTCATACCGTTCTGCCGCCGTGTTAAAACGACCTCGAACAATAGACTTATCTATTTGAAGAAACTCACTCATGACCATCTGCAAATAAAGCGTTCTCCAGAACTTCGACGAGTACTTTGATTTGGATTGCCGTATGCTTCGCACTTAGTGTGATTCGGAGCCGCGCTGTGTTTTTTGGAACTGTAGGAGGTCTAATAGCTCGCGCGTAGATTCCATTTTTTTTTAGTTGTTCCTCCAAACGTAACGCTTTCAGCGATTCCCCGACTACTATAGGCTGAATCGGCGTTCTACTATTCGTTATTGGTATATCGGCCTTAGATGCCATTTCTCTAAAAATGCTAATATTTCTTTCCAATTGCCGGATTAGCTTCCTATCTTCTTCTAAAATCGCCAACGCCTCCAGGGCGGCGGCAGCGGCAACTGGGGGAGGCGCAGTATCATAGATGAACGGCCGAGAAAACTGGATTAGATACTCTATTATCTCTCGTGAAGCCAGAATCATACCACCGGATGAACCTAATGCTTTACCTAACGTTACCATAACCAGTACCTCAGGTAATTGGCGGCCAAAGTCCGACAAATCAGAAGCGACTCCCCTCCCATACCCAGTTACTCCAAATCCGTGAGCGTCATCTATGTAAAGAGTGACCTTTTTGTCTAAGCAACTCTCCAATAAGGTTTGTGTGTGGATTTTATCTCCATCCATTCCAAATACTGATTCCGTTATGACGAATTGGTTGCGGGAATCCGAAACATTCTTGATAGACGGTAACCCCAGGTGCGTATAACGTCTATGATCACTCTTGGTAGATAAGACAGCGTCGATTAATGAAGCGTGATTCAGCCTATCGTGAAAAACTAAATCCTCGCTTCTAATAAGCGCACCAAGAGCCCCCAAATTCGCTAGGTATCCCGAAGAATATAACAAAGCGCTCTCAAAACCAGTAAACGCAGCTATCTTATTTTCCAATTCGGCGTGCAGCGAGCACCTACCGGTTAGAAGGGAAGCGCCGGCAGAGCCAAACCCATAGGTCTGTAATTCTGCTTTCACCCTCTCAATAACTCTGGGGTGATTCGACATTCCTAGATAGTCGTTATTGCAGAAATTAATATAGCGCTTGCCCGCTATTTCTACTTCCGGCCACTGTGCCGAACGTCTGTTTTCTAGCTTGCGAAGTAGATTGTCGTGTTTGAGGCGCCCAAGATATTCAGGTCGCGCGGAAATTAAATCACTCATTAGGACTCGCTATCTGCAAGCCTTGATGCCCAATCTATCAAATAGTTCCTGATCTTTTTTAACTGCTGGGTTATCAGTGGTTAACAATTCGTCACCATAAAAGACGGAATTGGCACCCGAATAAAAGCACAGTGCCTGAAGTTCGTCAGTCATGTGGCTTCGGCCAGCTGATAATCGCACGTAAGATTGAGGCATAAGTATCCTAGCTACAGCAATTGTCTTAACGAAATTAATGGGGTCCACCTCCGCAGCCTCCTCAAGCGGAGTCCCTGCCACTTTGACCAGCATATTAATCGGAACAGATTCCGGTTGCGGTTTAAAATTGGCAAGAGTTTTGAGTAGTTCCACTCTGTCGGCTTCAGTCTCTCCAATACCCACGATCCCCCCGCAACAAACTTTCATTCCGGCATTTTGTACATTTAATATTGTACTAAGGCGATGCTCGTATGTTCGGGTGGATATTATTTGTTTATAGTGTTCAGGAGAAGTATCAAGATTGTGATTATAATAATCCAAGCCTGCCTCACGAAGACGAGTAGCCTGATCTTGATCGAGCATTCCCAAAGTCATACACGTTTCCATACCTAGATTTTTAACACCCTTGATGATAGGTAAAATTTTGTCTATATCTCTTTTTTTAGGCGACCGCCAGGCAGCTCCCATACAAAACCTGGTTGCTCCAGCGTCCTTAGCACCTTTCGCCTTTTCCAATACCTCTTCAAGGCCCATCAAAGGTGTATTGTCTACGTGGGTTTTGAAACGTACACTTTGGGGGCAATAAGCACAGTCCTCGGGACACCCTCCGCTTTTGATGCTTAACAGTGCACTAAGTTGAATTTCATTTGGGTCGAAATTCGCCGCATGGATTGTGTGAGCTCGATCTAATAGCGTGCTGAAGGGTTCTTCGAATAAGCCGCTAACTTCCTGGCTAGTCCAAACCGTATTTAACCCTGCTGGCTCTTTGCAGGTGTTGGAAACATTCGGAGTTGATCTATACGACATGATTTTTTATTTAAACACCTATATTTTGTAGACAGTTCGCCGCCGAGTTCTTCCATCACCAGCAGTTTTCTTACCTCTTTCCTATTGTAAACTAATATTAGTACAGAATTGTTTACAAGTTAAGGGCTCTAAAGCATTGTTCTTATAAAATTATAAGCTCTTGTTTTTCATGGATTTTTTAAAAGTCGACGTTGTCTGCGAAAAGAGCGTTGCGTTCGATAAAATCCCGCCTCGGTTCAACCTGGTCACCCATCAAAGTAGAGAAAACCAACGTTGCCGCCTCTTCGTCCCGAACATTCACCTGGATGAGACTGCGTGTCTCCGGATTCATAGTAGTGTCCCAGAGTTGGTCGGGATTCATTTCCCCAAGTCCCTTATACCTTTGTACGGTCGATCCCTTGCGGGAACTTATCATAATAGACTCAAATGCCTCATAAAGAGAACCATATCCGCTTTCTACCTCGTCTCCCGTAGTCATTTCAACCCTCTCAGTTTTATCCAAACTTTCCGCTAAAGCCGCAAATTTTTTGAAATCGCTCCCAAGACAAAATTCGCGATCTAAATTTATGTGGTGGGTAATTCCGTGTTGTCGGAGCTCTATTTTAATGCGCCAAGAATCTGCCGAATGATATTCAAGATCTATTCGTTGTAACGCGCTCTCTGCTATTTCATTTAGAGAAATTCTCAATCTATCGGTCCAACTCTCTAGGTTTTCAACCGTTCCTCCTTTTAATTCTTCAAAGCATCTCGTTCGCCGGAGAGCTCGCAGAACGGGTTGGGGATATCGGGTCTCTAAAATTTGTTGCACCTTGTTCAACTGCAAGAATTTTTGACCGCATTCAAACAAAGCATCGCCGGATAATGTCTTAGTCTGTTGGCTCAGCGACATTGTCTTAGTCGCATTTTCTAAGAAGTAGAGCTCTAGTTGATCGTCATCTTTAACATAGCGCTCTGTTTTTCCTTTTTTCACCTTGTATAGTGGCGGTTGAGCTATGAAGACGTGGTTGCCTTTTAGGAGCCCCCCCATTTCACGATAAAAAAATGTTAGGAGTAACGTTCTAATGTGCGAGCCATCTACATCAGCATCGGTCATAATTATGATGCGGTGGTATCTCAACGAACCTCCGTCAAACTCAGCCTTGAGCCCACACCCTAAAGCCGTAATGAGACTAGTCACCTCCTGAGACGAAAGAATCCTGTCTGGTCTGGCCTTCTCCACGTTGAGAATTTTACCTTTTAAGGGCAAAATAGCCTGAAATTTACGGTCCCGCCCTTGTTTAGCGGACCCACCAGCAGAATCACCCTCCACTATAAATAGTTCTGACGCAGAAGGGTCTTTGTTTTGACAGTCAGCTAGCTTTCCCGGTAAGCCAGCAATATCTAAAACTGATTTTCGGCGCGTCAACTCCCTTGCTTTTCGAGCAGCATCTCGCGCTCTAGAGGCCTCTATTATTTTAGCCATGATCGCTTTTGATTCAACGGGGTTTTCGACCAGATAGTTATTTAGGTGTTCACTAATTACAAAGTCCACCACTCCTTTTACCTCACTGGAAACCAGCTTGTCTTTTGTTTGAGACGAAAATTTAGGATCTGGTACTTTTACTGACAAAACACCGGTAAGTCCCTCCCTTACATCCTCTCCACTTACGACCACTTTATTTTTTGAAGCTGCCGTTTGCTTCTCAATATATTGATTGAACGTCCTCGTTAACGCCGCACGAAAGCCAGCTAAATGAGTACCGCCGTCTCGCTGAGGTATGTTATTGGTATAGCAGAAAGTGGTCTCGTGGTAGGAATCTGTCCATTGGAGGGCTAATTCCACCGCTATGCCCTCTTTGACAGCCCTAAAATTTATAACATCTTTATGTAACGGGTTCTGGGCCTTATTTAAATGCTCTACATAAGAGGAGATTCCTCCCGTGTATTTGAAAGTAAGCTCTTTGCTATCTCGTTCGTCAAATAAGTGAATCTCTAACCCTGAATTAAGAAAAGACAGCTCCCGAAGCCGTTTGGCTAAAATTTCAAACTTGAATGACACGTCGGAGAAAATTTCCTTATTAGGGATAAAAGTTACAAGTGTCCCTCTTTTTTCGGTCTTGCCTATCGCCTTCAGTGGATTAATCGGATTTCCACCTTCGTACTCTTGCCGCCAGACGGTTCCTTCTCGAAATATTTCCAAAGTTAAACTTGAAGAGAGGGCATTAACTACAGAAACTCCAACCCCGTGAAGCCCCCCCGCAACTTTGTAGGTGTCGTCATCGAACTTACCTCCAGCATGTAGGGTGGTCATTATTACTTCGGCTGCCGACACGTTCTCTTCGGAGTGTATGTCCACTGGTATTCCTCTTCCATCATCCGTAACTGTCACGGAACCATCCGCAAGAACACCCACGCTAATTTTACTACAGTGCCCTGCTAAAGATTCATCAACAGAATTATCCACAACCTCAAAAACCATATGGTGTAGCCCGGTGCCATCGTCTGTGTCACCTATATACATTCCAGGTCGTTTTCGAACAGCGTCAAGTCCCCTCAACACCTTTATATTCTTTGAATCATAAGCCATTGAATACACCCCTAAATTCAGGAACTAGAATTTCTTTGTTCCACGTGAAACACCACATCAGCCTTTTTGAATATCTCAGGAATCGACGACGAACTTATAGCTGTGAAAAACTTTTGCCCGCCAGCGAACAAGATCTTATCCACCACCAAAGACCTCATCCTATCATCTAGCTCGGCCTGAATATCATCGACCATTATAACAGGCCACACACTTTTTTTTCGCCTAATGAAGTTCCCTAAACCTAACACTATTTCGCTCGAAACTACTTTCAGCTGCCCCCTAGATAAACGTTGGGTTACATCTCTCTGTCCGAGAATCAATCGTATGTCTGCTCTATGGGCACCCACACGAGTGTAACCGAGCTCCAAATCCCGGGTCCAACCCCGCTCTAGCTCCTCCTCAAAACTAACCCCTTGCCAACCTGACAGATACTTCAATCTCAAGACTCCTATTTCAGCACCCAAAATGCTATCGTTTAGCGACTCGTTCAAACTATCCACAACTTCTCGTCTGCGAGCATCAATCTTCTCCCCATTTTGCGCCAGCTGTTCCGTCCAAAACCTAACCAACCTTCTGTCTTTAGCCCCCCTAATAACACTATTGCGCTGACCCAACGCAAGCCTATAGTTTCGCCATAGTTGCACATAACTTGGTTCCACGTGGAACAGCACCCTATCTAACAAAACCCTTCTTGAATGAGGTGTTGAAATTAATATATCTGGCACTTTCGAATTTAAAAGAATTATAGGAACCCTTTGCACCAATTCTGACGCTGATCGGGCCACCGCCCCGTTTATGGTTATTTTCGTACCCTCAACCGACTTTTCCACACGGATTTCTAAGGATTTTTGCTCTTCATATTCTATTGTGGCGTTGACACGGGCACTCTGGCTTCCCTCTCTGACAACATCCCTCGTTTGGGCAGGGCTAAATGATCTCCCGAAACCCACCAGGCTCATCGCCTCCAAAAAGGTCGTCTTTCCTGCGCCATTCCTACCCACCACCGCGTTTATTCCTCGAGCAGGGCTAGTATTGAGTCCCTCTATACACCTCAAGTTTTTAATTTCTATTGTTGAAAAATGCAGTTAATTTCGCCTAATTGTATCTAAATGCTTTTTAAATAAGGATTCTATATTCGCATAGGCATAACCACATATTGGATTTCTGGTCTACCCGGACCTGTCACCAGACAACTGCTGTCCGGGCTCTTTAAGTCTATCCTGACTTGGTTGTCAGGCATCGCACCTAAAATATCTAGCAAGTAGGTCACATTGAATCCCACCTCCATTTCTTGTCCATCATAATCTACTTCTATTTCTTCCACTGCTTCCTCTTGCTCGTGATTGTTACCGCTCAATGTCACTTGGTCTTTGCTAAAAGCCATCCGTATCAGCGGATTTCTGTCAGAAGATAAAACTGCCGCTCTGTTTATACCGCCTTTCAGCGTTTCCTTATTAACCAATATCGGCGTTTTCCCTTCCTCAGGAATCACTTTCGAATAATCGGGAAAAGCTCCCTCTAATAATTTAGTAGTTAAGGACGCCTCTTTTACACTAAACCTAATATGGTTTGAGCCCAATTCTAATATAACTTCTTGTTCCTTTGGGCGGCCTGCTAAGAGCCGGCTGATTTCCAGAACTCCCTTTCTCGGTATGATTGCTTGACCGTCCGACTCAATTCCAGATTTTTTTTCCTTCTCCATAATAGATAAACGATGCCCGTCGGTAGCCACGGTACGGATGATAGTGGGCGTTATTTCCAAGAGCAGACCGTTAAGATAGTGCCGAACGTCTTGAGTTGCCATTGCAAACTCGGTCTGTTCTATCAAGTCTCTCAGTTCGCATGTCGGCACTGTCATCGTTTGCTTGACATCAAATTTACCTATGTAAGGAAATTCGTTGGCAGAACTTAAGGCTAGGGTGAATCTACTTCGTCCAGATTTTATTTTAGCCTTCTCGGCAAGCAGCTCTATTTTCATATCGGCACCTTCTGGGAGTTCCCTACAGATATCGAAGAGTTTCCTAGCTGGCAAGGCAACCTCTTTTTTAGCAGTACTCCCCATGTCTACGAAAGACACGACTTCTACTTCCGTATCTGAACCAGTAACAGCGATCCTTTGTGCATCACATTTCAGAAGCACATTTGAAAGGATAGGTATTGTTTGTCGTCTTTCTATGACGTTATTCGCGCGTTGTAAAGCAGGTAATAATAATTCCCTTTTTATATTTATATTCATAGTTGTTTTTATTACCTCAGTGGATATGTGTGTTTCTTATTTTTTGCTTTTAAATCAATGCTTTAGACTTCTTTTAGGGTTAGCTAGCTTGGGGTTAACATGTGGGTATCCTCTTGATTATTCTATGCTCGTAGTCGTTCGCTTTCCTATCTGATAAGTTATCCAAAGGTTAGCCACACTTAAGTAGCTAGTATCCTGTCCAGGTTTGCATAGTCTTCTTGGATTTTGACATCGCTAGACTTAAGCTCGGCTATCTTTCTACAGGCGTGTAGCACTGTTGTGTGATCCCTCCCTCCGAAAGCGTCGCCTATTTCCGGAAGGCTATGATTAGTTAGCTCCTTAGTTAAAGTCATAGCTACTTGACGTGGCCGGGCAATAGATCTGCTACGCCGTTTAGAAAGCAAGTCGGCCACTCTAATTTTATAATATTCGGCCACAGTTTTTTGGATGTTTTCTATCGTTACCGACCTGTCTTGTAGAGCTAGAAGATCCCTTAGAGCTTCTTTGGCGAAATCTAAAGTTATGGGGCTACCAGTGAAATTAGAATTAGCTATAACCCGATGTAAAGCCCCCTCCAATTCTCTAACATTAGATCTAAATCTTTTACCAATTAAGAAAGCTACTTCTTCCGGTAGTGATATTCCGCTTTTCTGCGCCTTGGACATTAGGATGGCCACCCGGGTTTCGAGTTCTGGAGGCTCTATACCCACACTAAGCCCCCAACCAAACCGCGATTTAAGACGTTCCTCCATCCCAGAGACTTCTTTAGGGTATCTGTCACAAGTCAAGACGATTTGGTGTTTGCCTTCCAGCAGAGAGTTAAAAGTGTGAAAGAACTCCTCCTGTGAGCGTTCCTTGCCCGCAAAAAACTGAATATCATCTATTAACAGAGCATCAACAGATCTGTAGAAGCGTTTAAATTCCGTTATTTTATTATGTTGTAGGCCCCTAACCATGTCGCTAACAAAGGTTTCAGAGTGGACGTAAACAACCCTTGAACGTCGGTTAGAAGAATCTATCAGATTTCCAACGGCATGCATTAGATGAGTTTTACCAAGCCCGACTCCACCGGAGATAAAGAGGGGATTGTAAGCTTTCCCAGGGCTTTCAGCGACCTGCATAGCGGCAGCTCGAGCTAGTTGATTAGATTTACCGCCTACAAAAGATTCGAAAGTGAAATCTTGCAATCCGGATTGGCGAAGTAAAGGAGGTCCACTGCTTTCTAACCGACGTTCAGTTGCTTGTTCAAGACTGCCGACTTCAAACAAAACCTTTATCTCTTTATGGCCGAGAGAGATGATAATAGCCTTTATATTAGCCCCGTATTTTTCCTCCAAAGCGTCGTAAACAAAACTGTTCGGCGCTAACACTCGAAAGGAATTCTTTTTCTCAACGACTTGTAAGGGTTTTATCCAAGTGTTGAATTCCTTGGTGGGAATTTCTTTTTCCAACTGGTTTAGGCAACTCAACCAAATAGGTGATTCTGGCAACTTCGTATATATCCATCAAAATTTTTCGGGAACGCCCACCACAAAAAGTGGGCACAATCTACGCCTCGATTAATGTCGAGGCTAGATTAATAATATCAAACAGGCGAATCCTTTAAAGGGGAAAAACGACAAACACTAAAAATAATTGCTTATTCTTGCAAAAACGCATAGTATCGCCGCCTCTATATGCAGTTTGTATTATAAGCTAACCCGAAGCAACTCCTAAGTTGATATACGGATAACGGAACGAGTATGAAACGCACTTTTCAACCCAATAGATTAAAGCGGTCAAAGAAACATGGTTTCAGGGCTAGAATGAAAACCAAGGCTGGGCGTAGAATCATCAAAGCCAGAAGATATAAAGGGCGGTCTGCACTGGCTGCTGATTGATAGAGATAGGAAGCGGTACGCAGTTGTGAAATCTTATAATGGTTTTCCCGGCAGCTACAGGCTCTTAAAAACCACGGATTTCCAGCGTTTATCTGATAAAGGAAGAGCCATCAGGGGAATTGGTTTCAGGGTACGCTTTTTGGCTAATGACTATTGTCATCCTAGGTTGGGTGTAACCGTGTCTAGACGTGTTAGTAAGAAAGCCTCTGTGAGAAACTTCATAAAGCGACAAGTTCGCGAGAAATTTAGGGAGCGAAAACAACATCTTCCGGCTGTGGACATTGTTTTTATAGCCAACGTTTCCGCAACCACCTTATCTGGCAAGGAGATTAGGAAGTCAATGGCCGGTTTGTTCGATAAAATCCATCAGAAACCCGGCAATAAATCGTATTACAATGGATAAAATCCAATCTTTCCTATTAATAACTTTGATGTTCTTGGGTTTGTTGATCTGGCAGGCCTGGCAAAATGATTATCCTGAACGACCCAAAATAAGTACCGACAGTAGTCAGATTGAAATAATAACTTCTCCAACAGACCAAGTGGCTCAGGAAAAAGATGTGCCTGAATTAGTCCCACCTACGTCGGCGCACAAAGCGATTCAACCCCCATTTGAAACAGATCACGCTGATGATAATAAGCAGGTAGTGGCGGAGACTGACACGCTGAAATTAGCGATCGGAAAAAAGGGTGCGAGCCTCAATAGTGTTTTGCTTAAAGAGTATCCAATAACCCTCGATGAGCCTGACCCCTTATTGTTTTTAGGTACTAGAGGCCAAAAACAATTCCTTTATCAGGGTGGGTTATTTGGTGAGTCGGAACTACCCACACACCACTCTAATTTTGAAGCGCCTTCCAGTTTTTACCATTTACAAGGGGGTGAGAATGAATTATCAGTTCCTTTCCGTTGGCAAGGGAAAGGGTTGGACATAACGAAAACCTTTCGTTTAACACGGGGTTCTTATTTAATAGATGTTGAGTACCGTATAAAAAACCAGAGTGTCGGAGCGGTCAAAGTTCATCACTACGAGCAGTTTAAAAGGACGAAAGAATCTTCATATAATGGACTTGTATATACTTTTACGGGGGCGATATTCTCTACTCCCGAAAGCAGATTTAGAAAGTTCGATTTTGATGATCTGGAAGAAAGACCGATAGATCAAACCGCACTAGATTCGTGGATCGGCAACATGCAACATTATTTTGTTGCCGCTCTGATTCCCCCACGTAATTCGTCTGCTAGATACTATTCAAAAATCTTGGATCCGATGACATACACAGTAGGGTATGTTAGCCCCGGCACCACAGTGGAGCCAGGAGCATCGATTACACTAACCGGGCAAATTTTTGCTGGTCCCAAAAAACAAGATATTCTAAAAGAAATCGCGCCAGGTTTAGATCTTTCGGTAGATTATGGGATGCTTTGGTTCTTGGCGAAGCCCCTCTTCATAACCTTGAGAAGCATCTATTCTGTTACTAACAACTGGGGCTTCGCTATAGTGCTTTTAACTATTTTAATAAAATTAATTTTCTATCCACTATCAGCCGCTGGCTATAAGTCAATGGCTAAATTGCGAAAAGTCCATCCTAAAATGATCGCACTTAAGGAACGCTTCTCGGATGATAAGGCACAGCTTAATCAGGCTATGATGAAATTGTATAAGGAAGAAAAAATAAACCCACTTGGCGGTTGTTTCCCTATACTAATACAGATCCCAGTTTTCATAGCCCTTTATTGGGTCCTCTTAGAAACAGTAGAAATAAGACAAGCCCCGTTTATTTTTTGGATAACGGATCTTTCTAGCAAAGATCCGTTTTTTGTTTTACCGCTACTAATGGGGATAAGTATGTGGTTCCAACAAAAACTAAATCCTGCTCCAGTTGATCCTGTCCAAGCGAAGGTAATGCAGTTTCTCCCGATAATTTTCACGGGGTTCTTCGCCTTTTTCCCATCTGGCTTGGTACTCTATTGGGTGGCAAACAATGTCCTCTCAATAATCCAGCAATGGAGAATAACTTCGCAATTAGAAGACAAGTAGTTAGTGGGAAAAAGCGTTTATGGCAATTACTACTGACGACACTATTGTGGCTATATCATCAGGCCAAGGTAGATCAGGTATTGGAGTGGTTAGGTTGTCAGGACCTGGATGCTCCGATATCTGTTTTGAGGTGACGGGGATCAGACCTAAGCACAGGCAGGTTTGTTTTTCGCACTTTAAAGACGAAGAAGGAATTTTTATAGATTCCGGAATAGTTCTTTTTTTTGAGGGACCTCATTCATTCACAGGAGAGGATGTACTAGAACTTCAGGCGCACGGGAATCCCATAATTTTACGAGAACTAGTTTCTCTCTCCGTCCAAAATGGAGCAAGGCAAGCTAGGCCGGGAGAATTTACGGAACGCGCCTTTCGGAACGGTAAACTTAGTCTGGATCAGGCAGAGGCGGTAGCTGATCTTATAGCAAGCCAAACAAGGAGGGCTACTATATCTGCGGCTAGAACATTAACAGGAGTATTTTCTGCAAAAGTCGACGAAATCTTGGACTCGATCAGGCAATCTCTCTATCAAATTGAGGCGACGATTGATTTCGAAGAAGAAGTCGATTTCAACAGACTGACGACTGTTTTAAGAACTGCGGCCACACGACAAATCGGTATTTTAAGTAAACTGATTAGTAAAACCGAGATTGGTATTCGCTTAAAGGAAGGGTTTTATATAGTTATATTAGGCCCGCCGAATGTGGGTAAGTCCACGTTACTAAATCAACTCGCTAGTTCAGATATGGCTATAGTCAGTGATATCCCTGGCACTACTAGAGACCCCGTGAAAGCCGCAATCGATATTGCCGGTATTCCAGTACATGTAGTGGATACAGCAGGGATTCACGACACACCTGACCTGTTAGAAGTTACGGGCATAGAGCGAACAAAATCGGAGGCGCAGAAGGCTGATATTATCCTATACTTAAGCGATGAACATTTCGTCAGTACGGAGGAGTTGGAGACGGAAGTTCGTCAACTCGGCCCAAATATAAAGGCCGATATAATTTTAGTCCGCAATAAAGTTGATCTTTTGAATATAGATGCTGGGATTGTTGCATTGGGTAATAAAAAAGTAGTAAATCTTTCCGCTAAAAAGGGGCTCGGAATAGACTTGCTTTTTGCTACGATTATTGATTCTTTGACTCCTGCAGAGGGGCACGAAGATGAATTTGTCGCTAGAGAAAGACACCTAAATGCCTTGAGAAAGACATCCAATATTTTAGCTTCTATAGATTTTAGCATTTTTGAAAGCAGTCCCGAATTAGTTGCGGAAGAATACCGACTAGCGTGTCGCGAACTAGAAGTGTTAGCAGGTAAATACACGACAGAAGAGATGCTAGGTGATATTTTTAGCCGCTTCTGTATTGGAAAATAAAATATTTCTTTGGTGGTTTTTAAGTGGACAGGGCCTTAATCATAACTCTCAGTAATATCGGAGATCTAGTAATGACTACCCCTGTTATGGAGTCTGTTGCTAAACTTTTGCCGCCAAAATCTATGGACGTTTTGGCCGATTCCCGTTCTTCTGAGTTACTGAAAAACGCTCCGTACATTTCGAGCATTTTTCATCGTTTTAAACGAGCCGGATTTGGAGAACAGTTTGAATTACTACGTAGTTTGAGATCAGTAAATTACGATCTTATCGTTGATCTAAGAACGGTTTTTCTCCCTTATTTACTCCGTTCTCAACATCGATGTATCAAGAGGAAAAACAGATCCCTAGGCAAACATTCCGTAGAGCAACACTATTCAAGTATCGTAGAGCTTGGAAAATTCCAGACAAACATCCCAGATTGTAAAATTCATCTAGATAAACTGACTATGTCCGTCGCGAAAAGGATTACCGATAAGCTACCTGCCGGGAAATGGTTGGCAATAGCGCCTGGAGCAAACTGGCCGGGAAAGAAATGGCCGGCTGAAAGATTTGGAGAACTAATAGTCAAGGCATTGGGGTCTGGTCTTTTTAGCGCTGTATTGGTGATCGGCAGTAAGGGCGATTTAGGGGCCGACCTAAAAGCTGATTTTTCTGGCATGCCAGTATTAGATCTAAGAGGTCAAACAGACTTAAATTTGGCGGCAGCGATTTTATCAAAGGTGTCTTTGTTTGTAGGTAATGATTCCGGCCTGGGGCATATGGCCAATGCCGTGGGGGTAAACACGCTAACTCTTTTCGGGCCAGGCGAACCAGAAAAATATCGACCGTGGGGACGGCGGGCGAGGGTTTTAATTTCACAAAGCCGGGATCTGAGATTTCTCACTTTGCAAAATGTCTGGCAGAATTTAACTTTGGATAATTGGTCATGAGGATCGTCCAAATCATGCTGTCAGATGATTTTGGAGGAGCGGAGAGATCTTTTGTGGAAATTTCAAAATTCCTACAGGCGGTCGGGCATACCGTGTTGGCTATCGGGTCTAGGCGAAGTAAGTCTTTAGACAAACTAGAGTATGCTGATATAGCCAGCAAAAGACTGTCGTGTTTCGGAACCTGGGATATTTTTACGATAAGATCCATTAGGCAGTCTTTGTTAGCTTTTGGTCCCGACGTGATTCAATGTCATCTTTCTCGGGCTTCTCATCTCGGAGGGGCCGCTGGCGCGAGCCTCGGTATTCCTGTCGTTGCGAAGACACATAATCTAGTCAACCCTAAATACTATCGGAACGTCAACAAAATCGTAGTTACTACCAAAGCCCAGAGGAATCATTTGTTTCAGCATGGAGTTGAACCGGAAAGAATACGTCTTATCCCCAATTTCAGTTCCATTAAGCCTAGCCTAGCGAAAAAGAATCCTACCAAAGAGCCAGGATGTTTCAGAATCAAATCGCTAGGCCGATTTGTGAAGAAAAAAGGTTTTGATAATTTGTTGAGAGCTATAAGTTTCCTTAAAGCTCGACCTAATTGGCGTGTAACACTTTCTCTGGGTGGGGATGGCCCCGAATATTTTTCTCTTCGAAAACTTGTGGAAGAATTAGACCTGTCTCAACAGGTAGAATTTTGTGGTTGGGTAGAAAATGTTCCACAATTCCTGGCCGACGCAGATTTGTTTGTGCTTCCGTCTAGGGATGAACCTTTCGGTATAGTTATTTTAGAAGCAATGGCTAGCGGAGTTCCGATCCTAGCGACGAAAACCCAGGGTCCTATGGAAATACTGGATAAAAACACCGGTACTTTTACGCCCACCGATGATCCAAAACAAATGGCTATAGATATAGAGAATTTGTTAGAAAGTGACTATCGGCTCACTTTGGCGACGCAAGCTATGGTAAGGTTTGAGGCACTCTATACATCGGAAAAAGTATGTGATCGTTATTGTGCATTATTTCGAGAACTAGTCAGGTAGGAGACCTTCCGCTGATAATTTTTCTATTACATAATCTAGCGGCAAATCACCTATCGAAACGTCTAGCGCTTTGGTAGTCAGGCCGCTAAATTCTTGCACACTCAAGGCTCTTTCTTCCTGTCCAAGCGCGTGGTTTCTCTCCTTATTTGAAGGTCCGAACAGCCCGAAAACAGGAATATCCGAGGCTGATAGAACGTGCATCGGGCCGGAATCGTTAGTTACGGCGAAACATGCATGCCTGCCTAGTTCGGCGAGTTCTAGAACGTCAAATACGCCCGTCGAGTTTACACCTAGCGCTAAACTTAGTTGCTGATTTAAAAGGGCATCGTCCGAGTTTCCGATCCAAACAACTTCAATACCCCGGTCGTTTATGGTTTGGGCTAGATATTTAAAGTAAGGCCAACGCTTGTCTGGCCTTTGTCTGCTAGAGCCCGCGTGCAAGAGAGCGAAAGGTTGTTTATCGGTTAAATTTCGGTTAATCCAAGCTAAAACTTTATTTTCTTGTGCTTTTGACGCCGGTAGAAATGGTGTTTTTTGGTCTACAATTATGCCACCGGATAGTAGTACGTCACACATTCTTTGAAATATGTGTTTTTGCCCTCTCCAGGGAACCTTTGGATGGAACTTGTAAGGGAAACTATGGTTTCCTACACTGTCTTTAATTCCGCTCAGATAGGAAATAATCCTGGAACGGTCATTGCCTTGTAAATCGAATAGGGAAGAATAAGATTTCCTACGTAAATCCAAAACGAAATTTAGGTTAGATAAAATGCTAGAATTGTCTATTGTCTCAATTTCTAGTTGGTCCCAATTTCTAAAAATGTTTGCAAAAGATGAAGTGGTGACCAGGGTGCAGCTAGTATCAGGTGAAGAATTGTTGATGGCTTTGATGAGTGGGGTGGCCATTACGATATCCCCGAGCGCTCCAAATTTAAATATAAGAATGTCGTTCGTCATAGAGGGCTGAGCTCGTATAAGAGAATTCCAAATATATGTTTCTAAGCAGACAAAAGACAACTTTTATTTCGTCTTTTTTATTTGACGCCAATTCTTTTTGGAGAACAATGGGTAACTTTGCCTTATTCAGAAATCGGGGCGTCGCGGGCCAGCTTGTCAGTATGCACCAATCGGGTACCCATTGGTTAAAGCATATCATCGCGTGCGCCTTAGCTCACCAGTATGACATTCCTGATCCAGAGTATAATCATGCGAATGATATCTTCGGAGGAGCTCGGGATCAGGTTGTATATCCGGAGATACCAAGATTGGTAAGTAGCCACAGCTATCCTCATCCTATAACTATTTGTCGCCTTGTTCATACGTTTTATAACCTTCCCGCGTATGTACTACTGGTGCGCGATATTAGGTACAGCCTTGTATCAAATTATGTGAAATGGTCTGGAGCTTACAACGTTCCATTCTCAACCTACTTGAGAAGCGAAGCTAATTCCAAAAGTTATAACAGCGACATATGGTGGGCGATGCGGTTCTTAAATAGTTGGGGTTTAGTATATAAGTACGTGCCTTCTAGGGTAATGATTGTCCGATACGAAGAATTGTTGGAAGAGCCCGCAACTGAAATAAGGCGCATCGATGAATTTTGGAATCTTGGTCTAAGCAGCAAAAATATAGAGTATGGAATTAGTCGTTCCGATAAAGCAAAAATGGCGAAGAAGGATGACCCAAATAGGCCAAAAGGAGCAGTACGAAAATCAGATAATTTGGGGCTAGCGCTATTTTCTAGCTTGGATCGGGCTTATTTCCAGAGAATTTGCGAAACTTATTTGCGGTTTTCTGCCGGCTACAAATATTCAAATTGGTAAACAATTACCCATAGGCTAACTCTTCATAAATGTTGATCGTATGTTCTTTCATTTTTTTGGAAGTGAAAGGGTTTATTTCGGATATTGAGGGCGAAGCTTTTAAAAATTCCTGGGTTCGGTTGGCAGCCTCTGAAATGTCGCCGACCGAAACCAGACCACCGGGAAACCAGTTACTCATTATTTCCTTCGTTCCGCCATGGGCATAACCAACTACGGGGGTTCCTAAGCTAAGCGCTTCTGCGGTCGTTCGACCAAAAGCTTCGGGTTCGTCGGTTACAGAAAATACCACGTTAGAAACAGACATAATTTCTCTCAAATCAGCCCTATTTCCCAAAAATGAAATGTTTTCAGACAAACTAGAGTTTTTTATTAAAGTTTCTAATTCATTTTTATACTTCTTTTTATTTTTGCTGGTACCTCCGACTATCAGGCCGTGAAACGAAATTCCCTTATCTTTTAAAATCCTTAGCATCTCTATAAAATTGGTTTGTCCTTTCCAGCGAGTTAGTCTCGCAGGTAAGGTGAGAATCGGTAAATCTGCCTTGGTTCCCAGTTCCTGTCGCCAGCGTACTTGCCACGTTTTATCAGGCGAGAAAGAAAAAAAATGAGTTTTTTCATCTACGCCCCTCGGAATTGTAATTATTTTTTTTTCGTCAACATGTTTGTAGTTGTTTAAGATGTACTCCCTTATGAAATTTGAGATGGCTATTATTCTCTGGCCGCTAACCATCACCTGGCTATAGAGGCCCACGGTATAGGGCCCATGTACGGTGGTGATCCATAAAGGTCGTTGGGTTTTCTCAATTTTGGATAGCGCAATCCGGGCGATCCATGCCGGTAAGCGGGAACGAGCGTGGACTATATCAACCCCCTCTGATAGGCAGAGTTTTTGCAGTTTATTAACAAAGAAAAATGTACTTAGCTTTTTCCCCCCGATTGGCCAGTTTATATATTCAGATCCAGTATTGAGAAGTTCTTCTGTCAATGGTCCTTCTTCTGCCACAACAATGGAGCGATGATTCTCTTTTACCAGGGCCTCGGCGATCTGTACTGTGCCTCGTTCTACCCCTCCCGTTGAGAGTTTGGGTACCAGCTGAAGGATTGTTAATGGATCGCGACTTTGCATAAGGTCTATTTTGCCATGCAGCTTAAGTGGGCCCATTTGGTTTTTATGTGTTTTGCGGTTCGTGCTCTCTCATCAAGTGCTTTTGGAGGTTGCCAGTTGTTGCTCTGGATTGTTCGAACCCAACCGTTTTCTATTAGATAATCCAAGTTTTTCGTTACTCTACTGCTCCTTTTTTCTCTAAGCAAGAAGGTTCCGACTAGAGCGCCGGAGGAGAGCGCCTCGTAAATCATTCCTATACTATCGGGTGTTATCCAAACGTAGTTAGAGGATTTTAATTTTTTGACAAGCCAGGAAGATTTAGTCTCAGCGCATGGAATGTATTTGGTCTTTGGAAGGTCGATGTCCGTCAGCACCTTCCGAAACCGTTCGGGAGTTCGGCGAGAGTCAGAAATTGTCCAGCTAATATCCTGCGAAGAATTTATTGCCTCTTTGACTTGGGATAATACAAGGTCGTTTTCCCATTTGTAGTGACCGGACTCTCCTCCTACGAGAATAAGGCCTTCTTCCGAGTTTTTCTCTTTAGAGTATTCCATTAGGTTGATAGGTCCCTCAGTAACAAAAACATTTGGGCCCTCTCCTAAGCCGTCATGTCTGGGGACAACACATAAATCAAACCAATTGGTAGGTATAGAAGGTTTCATCAAACAAATCGAGAGGCTGCCGAAGATTTTTTTACAAAAAAGGAGGGGCCAATGAGTTTGCCTTCCGGTACCAATTACAATGTTCGGATAAATTTCTTTATCTCGACGTTTTGCTAGGATCACGTTGACGCAGAACGATATTAAAGAGCGCTTTATCGGAACCTTTTTTACAGAAACCCTATAGATTTCAGAGAGTCCTTTTGCCAACCCTTCGGATTGACTCTCGTGGCCTTTCTTACCGTCGACTATGAGCCAAATGTAGAGTATCCCAGGTTTCACTTACAGAGCTACGCTTTGTTTATTTTACCGTGGTCAGCCAATCTTGGGGCACATCGAATTTGCCCATTACTGTGTCTAGATAAGCCGCCTGAAGTTTTTGTGTGACTGGCCCCCTCCTACCAACTCCGATGGTCCTGCCGTCTAGCTCACGTATTGGCGTTACTTCCGCCGCTGTACCCGTAAAGAAAGCTTCCTCCGCGATATAAACTTCATCACGAGTAATTCGCTTCTCTATGACTGGTATACCGAGTTCTTTAGCTAGGTAAATCACAGTTTCCCTAGTAATGCCTTCCAGAGCAGAACTGAGCTCGGGAGTATAAATAATGTTGTCCTTGACGATAAAAATATTTTCTCCAGAGCCCTCAGCTATCATTCCTTCGTTATCTAAAAGAAGTGCTTCGTCGTATCCGTCACGTGCCGCCTCCTGAAGAGCCAATACTGAATTTATATAGGCGCCTGTAGCTTTGGCTCGGCACATTACGCTATTAACCATGTGACGCGTAAAAGAGGATGTTTTTATTCTTATTCCTTTTTCCAGTGCCTCTGAGCCCAAATAGGCGCCCCAATACCAAGAGGCTATTGCGACGTGAACGGACAAATCGGATGCGTGTAGACCCATTCCTTCAGATCCATAGTAGACAATGGGGCGGATATAGGCTGAAGCTAGATTATTATCTTTAACCGACTCTACACATGCTTCCCGTATGGTCTCAAACGAAAACGGTATTTCCATTCCCAGAATATGAGCTGATTGGTAGAGGCGTTTTATATGATTATCTAATCTAAAAATCGAGGTGCCGTTGTCAGTTTCGTAGGCCCGGATGCCTTCAAAAACACCCACACCATAGTGAAGTGAGTGCGTTAATATGTGAATGTTTGCTTCCTTCCATTCTACCTTTTCCCCATCCATCCATATAACGCCATCTCGGTCCGCGTAGCTCATGCTCTGTAGTCTCCTATGCCGTATAAGTATCAATCAGAGGAATTATACGCAAAAAGTCCGTCGAAAACTCTTGAAGTAAAACCTCTGCAGGTTCTAATTGGCGTTAAGTTATTGACGGTTTTCCAGTGATTTCTGATTCCTAATCTTCAATCTTAAATTCAGTATCGATAGTATTTCCGCGGCTCGAACGAGGGGTCTCTATATTTAATATGGCGATACGAGCGCTAATGATTTTAGCGACTATTTTTCGGGTCGGCGGCAGTAAACATAGGAAACCTAGCCCGTCAGTGACGAAACCAGGCGTCAATAATAGGACAGCGGAAAGTATCAGTAGTGCACCCTCTATTAATTCGACGGCTGGCGATTCGCCCCCCAGAAAAGCTTTTCTTATGCGAATGATAGTTGATATTCCCTCCGAACGAACTAAAATCGCGCCTAGGATAGCAGTCAGCATGATTAGGGCTATGGTATTAAGAGTCCCGATGTGTTGACCTATTGAAATCAGAACGTAGATCTCAATAATTGGTATAGAAAAAAATAGTATAAAAACTGGAAGAAACATGTTTTCAGCAAATTTTAAGTTATCTTCTTTGATAGGGATAATAGCATGAAAGTCGCCTTATTTTGTATCGATTGAGATATGCTTACCAAGTCTCATATTCATCTAGTGTTTATGACTTGCCCCGACCGGGAAAGTTCTGTCACGCTAGCGCGGAGTGCATTGGACAGGAAGTTGGTCGCTTGCGTTAATTTAATTCCGTCAATTGGCTCCATGTATATTTGGGACAATGAATTAGTCGAAGAAGAGGAGTTTTTGCTTTTGGCCAAAACCACTGAGGAAAATCTAATTAGCCTGGAATCATTATGGGTATCAAATCATCCGTATGAAGTTCCTGAGATAGTTGTGGTAGAGGCCGACCGAGCAAACGAGAATTACGAAAGATGGCTACATAAATGTTGCTCAGGTCTCATATCTTAGTTCTGTTTCTCCTGATTCATTCTGCGCTCTTCGCGGAAGAGACACAGTCGGCCTGGAAGAGCCTGGGCTTGGAGGAGAAACCCAGATTTCTTGCTCCTGATAGAGCGTTCGGTGTGGACGCTTCCCTCGAGGGAGATTTTTTAGATTTGAAATGGAGAATCGCCAAAGGCTATTATCTGTATAAGGAAAAAATCAGTATTAGCAGCGGTGAGTTACCAGAAATTGGGGCCAACTTATTTCTACCTAAAGGAGAGCTGCACGAAGACCCTGAATTCGGTAAAGTTGAAATATATAGAGATTCTCTGCATTTAAAATACCCGATTGATAAGATAACCGTTTTACCGAATAGAGCTTCTCTCCTAATCGGCTATCAGGGTTGTGCGGAAGCTGGGCTTTGTTATGCACCTGTCTTGGAAGAAATTAGCGTTTCCCTGAATCGCGGAGAAATATTCGGTGTTTCTTCGATTACTAGCCAAAACATAAGGTCATCAGATATTCACATGCTAATTCTGAGCTTTATGGGCTTCGGGCTCTTATTGTCGATGACACCCTGCGTACTTCCGATGCTTCCGATCCTTTCCGGAATTTTAGTTGGCCGGCACACGCCGGTCAATTCCGGCCGGGCGTTCTATTTATCTACCATCTACGTGTTTTCTATGGCGGTGACCTACTCATGTTTAGGAGTCCTGATAGCTCTTTTGGGAAGGGGATTGCAGAGCTATTTGCACCATACTTTCTCGATTTTGGTTTTGTCGAGTATCTTTTTCTTTCTCGGTTTTTCAATGCTGGGCTTTTACAATTTGGAAATTCCTCGGTTTATTAAGGAACCACTTGACCGCATCGCTAAAGAGGCTACTCCTAGTACGTTAAAAGGTGTCGCTTCTATGGGAGCCTTATCTGCACTGATTGCGACACCCTGTGTTACTCCCCCGCTAGCAGCTGTTTTGACTTACGTTGCTGATTCCGGCTCTCCCTCGAAAGGTGCTTTGGCGCTTTTTTCTTTAGGTCTTGGAATGGGTCTACCACTTATCGCATTCGGTACTTCTGTAGGTGTCCTGATACCTAGGTCGGGCCGGTGGATGCAATCTATAAAAATTTTGCTGGGCCTCGTTTTACTGGGGTTCGCTATATGGTTTGTTAGTAGAGTTTTGCCGGAAATGATTACTACATGGGTGTGGATAATATTTGTCTGCTCTTCCCTAACCTATTTCGGTTACGGATTTCTCAAGGAGAGTGAAATTTTAGGGCCAGGTAAAGTCAAGGTCTTAGCTTATTTATGTTTATCCGGCTTTGTGATAATAACTGCCACATTTTTTACGCTAGACAATGGTAAATTTAAACAAATATTAGAATTTAATAGGCAGGGTGTAGTAGAAAGTTTGGAAGCCGTCACTTCTGTAAATAACTTAGCGGATTTGAATTCTCAAATTGTACTTTCGGCCCAGTCTGGACGCCCAATCGTCGTGGAGTTCTATGCTGATTGGTGCATAGAGTGCAAACGAATGGAGTCTAAGACCTTGCGAGATCAGAAAGTCCGAGATCTTCTGACTGAATTTACCTTTGTGAGGATAGACATAACGCAGAATACAAAGGCTCATCAATCTATCCTAGAGTACTATAACCTGTTTGGACCGCCCGCCATCTTATTCTTTTCTGATACTTTTATGGCCGAAGTTCGTAGGGAAATTGGTTTCATTGAAGCGAAACAGTTCTCAAAGGCCCTAGAGTCGGTTTTAGCTGAGAGAAGCTGATGGCTCTAAATAGGCTAGTAATTTTAATAGTAATTTCGTTTTTCTCAGGATATTTGGCGTATAGCGCTTTAACAGGATCGGCTGGTGACCCTGGTAAAATCCGAGGTAAAGATATAGAAAAAAAAGTTCTTGAGAGGAGATTCAGTGATCTTAGCGGAAGGGAATTGGCACTCAATAACTGGGATGTAGAATTAATCGTTGTTAACTTTTGGGGCTCTTGGTGTCCTCCTTGCCGAAAAGAAATGCCTCTTTTGACTCGGCTCCATAGAAAATATTTTCCAAAAGGCGTGCAATTTATCGGGATTGCCTTAGATGATCCAGTGGCTGTGGCCAATTATCTAGAAGAGCAGGAGGTTAGCTATCCGATTTTATGGGGCTCTTCCGATGTTAGTCTGCTAATGTCGGAGTTAGGCAATAAATTTGGTAGTTTGCCTTTCACCGCTATTATCAATTCACAAAATAATGTGTTGTCCACATATTTAGGCGAAATCGAAGAAGATGCTTTTACAAAAGAGCTAGAAAAGCTAATAAAAAGCAACTAAAACCTCCAAAAATCTCCGATATTCGGCTATAATAGCCGATCATTATTCCTTGAGCTAGCTAGCTACAAGATCTAGCTAATGAAGTGTTTAAAATTTTGAGGTCAAGTGTTTTGGCAAATGTACTCCTTTTGAATGGGCCTAACCTTAATCTTCTAGGTAGCAGAGAGCCCGAAGTTTATGGGAAAACCACTTTAGCTGAGATAGAGTCGAAATTCCTAGTTTTGGCGAAAAGCCTAGGATTAACAGCGGGTTGTAACCAAAGCAACTCTGAATCAGGACTTATAGAATCCGTTCATTCGGCCTTGAGCAGTGTCGACGCGATCGTGATAAACCCGGGTGCATTTGGGCATACTAGCGTGGCGCTGAGGGACGCCTTTCTTGGGACAGCTGTACCTTTTGTGGAAGTCCACATCTCAAATGTTTTTGCCCGGGAAGAGTTCAGAAGGAAGTCTTTGCTTTCGGACATAGCTATAGGGGTGATATCAGGTTTTGGGGAGCTTTCCTATGAGCTAGGATTGCGGGCTATTGCATTTCATTTTGACCAGAATAATTTACTTTAAAAGTGGTTTCGGAGAACACATATTGGACATTCGTAAAGTAAAAAAATTAATTGAGTTGTTGGAAGAATCTGATGTTGGTGAAATCGAGATAAAAGAGGGAGAGGAATCTGTTCGAGTTACTAAATCCGTAGGGGACGGTACTAGCCACCAAATATCACCGGCGAACGCGAATTCGGGAGTCAAGCAAGCCGGAGAGGTTTCGGCACCTAGCCCGGTTGAAAATAGTGGTGTAACGGTGAAATCCCCTATGGTAGGTACCTTTTATTCTGCTCCTTCACCAGAGGCTTTGCCCTTTGTGCAAGTGGGCCAGAGGGTAAGCACAGGTGACACCCTATGCATTATCGAGGCTATGAAAATAATGAACCCAATAGAAGCTGAGTTAGAAGGGGTGGTCACGGCCATCTTGGTAGAGAACGGACTCCCGGTAGAATTCGATCAACCACTTTTTTTAATTTCTTAATTGCCCCATTATGTTTGATAAGGTTCTTATCGCTAATCGTGGGGAAATAGCCCTTAGAGTGCTTAGGGCTTGCAGAGATCTGGGTATCAAAACTGTGGCAATACATTCCCAAGCTGACAGAGATCTCATGCATGTGAGGTTAGCGGACGAATCGGTCTGTATCGGCCCCTCTAGGGCTTCGGAAAGTTATTTGAATATACCCGCGATTATCTCTGCGGCCGAGGTGGTCGATGCTGTGGCAATTCACCCCGGATACGGTTTTCTTTCCGAGAAAGCAGATTTTGCTGAGCGTGTGGAAAAAAGTGGTTTCGTGTTCGTTGGTCCGGAGCCGCAAACTATAAGATTGATGGGCGACAAGCTTTCCGCGATCAACGCGATGAAGAAGGTAGGAGTCCCTTGTTTGCCCGGTTCCGATGGGCCGTTGAACGGTGATTTGGGTCACGCTAAAGGTGTGGCGAAAGAGATTGGTTATCCGATCATTTTGAAAGCTGCCGGCGGCGGAGGTGGAAGAGGAATGCGGGTGGTTAATACAGAAGCCTCGTTGAAAAGCTCTATCTCTTTAACACAGCAGGAAGCGGCGGCGGCCTTTCAGGATGATCGAATCTACATTGAAAAATATTTGGAAAAGCCGAGACATATAGAGTTTCAAGTTCTGATGGATAATTTTGGAAATGGAGTTCATTTAGGCGAGAGAGATTGCTCTTTGCAAAGACGGCACCAAAAAATTTTAGAGGAGTCTCCTGCGACTGGAATTGAGCAAGCCGTGAGAGACAAGCTGGGCTCGTTATGTGTTAAAGCCTGTCGAGAGATTGGCTATAGAGGGGTGGGAACATTTGAATTTCTGTACGAAAACGGCGAATTCTACTTTATCGAAATGAATACGAGAATTCAGGTTGAGCATCCTGTTACGGAAATGGTTACGGGCATTGATCTTGTTAAGGAGCAGCTGAAGATGGCTGCCAGCGAGAAGATTGGATTCAAACAAAAAGATGTTGTCCTGCGTGGACATGCTGTGGAATGTCGCATTAACGCCGAAGACTCGCATTCTTTTCGTCCGTCGCCAGGTAAGGTTACGTATTATCACTCACCCGCTGGGCCTGGGGTGAGAGTAGACTCTCATTTGTATGGCGGGTATGTCGTGCCCCCACATTATGATTCGTTGGTTGGTAAGTTGATTTGTCACGGAAATAACCGGGGGGAAGCGCTTATTAGGGCGAAAAATGCTTTGGGTGAATTTGTTATCGAGGGAATCAGCACCAATATCCCGTTGCATATGGAACTAGTCTCAGATGCTACCTTTATGGCAGGAAAACATAACATAAATTATCTAGAAAACAAATTGCGCAAGTAACTTTGACAGTGTGGGAATTAAGGTTTCGGGCGACTAAAGAAAATTGGGACATCATCGATTTGGTAACATCCGAAATGGAGTCGGTTGCCGTCACAACCAGCTGTGGAAATTCTAATTTGTATGATAATCCGACTTCGGAGAGCGACGGAAACCTTTGGGCCGAATTTCAAGTTTCAGTCTTATTTAGCAATCCGTTAAAAGCAAAAGGCGCCTGTCGAGTTCTAAAAGAGTTACTTGAATTTCCGGAAACGCTAGAAGAACGAAAAATTAAAGACGATATCGACTGGACCGTTGAATGGAAAAAACATTGGGCTCCGAAAATCCTAAAATCAGGGCTTCATATTTATCCCAGCTGGATAGAGATTCCTAAAAACGCGCGTATTTTCTTCCAGCTAGATCCTGGCCGCGCATTTGGGACCGGCGTCCATGAAACTACTGAAATGTGCCTAGACTATCTAGGCGGATGTTCACACCTAGGTGGGCTTAAGGTTGTAGATTATGGGAGTGGTTCCGGCATCCTGTCGCTGGCGGCGGTGGCGTTGGGTTGTTCAGATGTCGTTGCGACAGATATTGATTCAGAAGCCTTGGAAATAACTCAACAAAATGTGGAGTCTAACCTGTTTCAAGATCAGGTATCGGTTCTGGCTCCAGAAGATCTAAAACAACACAAGGCCGACATCGTAGTAGCGAATATTCTGCTAGATGCTCTTATTGAATTGCGACCTATCTTTTCTAATTTGGCACGAACAGGTGGCCTTTTGGTTGTCTCAGGAATCACTACTTCACAAATTACCACCTTGGTTTCAGTATATAAAGGCGAATTTGATGCTGATAGGGTTGAAAGTAAGGGAGACTGGGCGATGATTATTTTTAGTCGTCGATAAGGTTAGATTTTCGAGTGTGTCCAACTGGCGTGTGTTTTTTAATATTTTTTGTGTACTTAAAACGCTAAGTTGATTTATCATTTTTTGACCGAACCGGGATAGTTTCCAGAATTTGTAATGTTAGAAAAAGCCGATCGTTCTTCAAATTATGATAGTGGACCCTTACGTTTTTAATATTCCGTTGGTGCTGGCGCCAATGGCCGGTATCACCGATAAACCTTTTCGCACTTTGTGTCGTCAATTAGGAGCGGACTATTGTGTGTCAGAAATGGTCACGTCCAGGGTTAATCTCTGGGAAACGGAAAAGACAAAGGCTCGGTTGCCGACCGAAGACGAAGTTAGCCCTAGAATTATCCAAATTGTGGGAGGTGATGCTGATTTGATGGCGGAAAGTGCTGTACGAGCTTGTGATTATGGGGCAGAGCTTGTAGATATAAATATGGGTTGCCCAGCTAAAAAAGTTTGTCGCAAAGCTGCCGGCTCCGCTTTGTTGGCGGAGCCCGTATTAGTCACTAAAATCATTAAGGCGGTTGTTCAATCATCTAATAGCCCAGTTACTCTGAAAATGCGCACCGGCCCGAGCCCTCAAAACAGAAATGGCGTAACTATAGCTAAAATTGCCGAATCCGAAGGGGTTGTTGGCCTATCTATACATGGGCGTTCAAAGAATTGTAGATATGACGTTCCAGCTGAGTATGCAACCATAGCTGATATAAAGGCGTCAGTGGAGATCCCAGTTTTAGTAAATGGGGATATTTTTGACGGAGATTCGGCACGCAGGGCACTTAGAGAGACGGGTGCAGATGGCCTAATGATTGGGAGAGCGGCCCAAGGAAACCCATGGGTCTTTTCGTCGATTCGAGCAGCCTTAGAGGGCAGAGACTGGAAACCGCCTACCGAGGTGGAGCGGTTAGAGGTTTTACTTCGGTTGTTGGAATCTTTGTACGAGCACTACGGTCATGAAAGAGGGTCCCGGGTAGCGAGGAAGCATCTGGTCTGGTTTTTAGGTCACATACCACCCGATATTAAATTCCCTGTGGCTCTTGTTAAAAGGTTAGAATCTTCA